>JASHTU010000478.1 GCA_030040395.1 Acidobacteriaceae bacterium | reverse complement strand
TTCCGGTCCCGGAGCCCGGGAGTCTGCCGCTCGATCCGCCGCGTGTCAACAGCCGGGCTTCCTGGAGCCTGTTCTTCACTTTGGGGCTGTCTGCCCCAAAATTAAGAACAGGCTCTATCGCACGCTCTCCGTCTCCGCCCCGCCGTTCGAGCGCATCCTCTCAATCGCCTTCCGGTACCCCAGTCCCACGGGCAGCGGCGCAAACTGGCTCTCCTCCTCCACCGTGTCGAAAATGCGGCTCCGGAAAACTATCCTCCCACTCATCTCCATCTGGAAACGCACCGTCCGCCACTGGCCGCCGCCCACGTCGGTCTGGTCGATCTCGATCCACCCGCCCTTGTTCAATCGCCCCACCAATCCCCAGCCAAAATCCGCATCCCGTTGCAGCCATCCTCTAAGGTGCGTCGCGCGCGCTTGCGCCGCATCGATCCAGATTTCGCCCACCATCGACTTGAGGATCTCGGTTTCCAGGTCGGGAGGCGAAAAATCCGGATCGGGCCTAAAATCGAACTTCTCCACGGTTCCGGCCGCTGTCTCCGCGGAGCCCGCATACCGGTACACGAATGCGCTGGGCAGCGCGCGCAAAATCTCCGCCGCGCGCGCCGCGTCTTCTCCCTCCTCCTGTTTGCGATGCCGCTGCCGCCTGGGGTCGTTGTAGAGCGTCGTCAGTCGCGTCTGTTCCTTTTCCTCGGCGTCCGCGCTCAGCGGCCGTCCGTCGACTGAGAGCAGCCGGGCCACGTCTCCATCCCCGGTCTCATAAATCTCCTTGGTGGTCGTGATCCGTGGGCTGGCCTTGCGCAGCAGGTAGCGCATGGGGTGGTTTGGATCCTCGGCCGCGCGCAATTCGTTGGCCAGCGCCCGGTTCACCAGCGCTTGGGCCTCTTCCGGCGCAAGCGGGCTTTGGGCGGAGACAAGCGCTTGGGCCCGCAACACCAGAGCCCATGAGAACAGAACGCCAACCAGGAAAGACTTGCGCACGGCCCTCGCTTGAGCGGCGTTAACCGGCTTGCCCGCGCCGCCGTGTTACATTAGACGCCAAGGCATACCTCAAGTTTCGCAAGATTGAAGTAACCCGCCCCGGTTGCGTATAGTGCGGGCAGGGGCTGGTTGCAGCCTGATGGAAGGAAATCGTTCATGCCAGTGGAGAATGCTGCCGCGCGCATCGGCAAAAGCGTCGTCATTTGCGGCGAAGTCAAGGGAAGTGAAGATTTGATCGTGGACGGGCGCATCGAAGGGACCGTGACCCTCAATGAAAGCCGGTTGACCATCGGCCCCAACGCCAGCGTCGCCGCCGATCTTACCGCCAGAGATGTGTTGATTCTGGGCCGTGTTCAGGGCAATGTGGTGGCCAGCGGCCGCGTCGAACTGCGCGCCGGGTGCTCCGTGGAAGGCGACATCCGCGCTCTTCGCCTCGCGGTTGAAGATAATGCCGTCTTTCGCGGCAAGGTCGATCTGACCCAGGGCGCAGTCAAGGGTTCCGACGGGGCCATCGCCCCGCTAAGCGGAGCCTTGTAATCCGTTTGCGCGCCAGTTTGTTTGCCTCCATGTCATTTGCGGCCACCAGCTTCTGAAAATGCCGTAGAGGTTGTCTCGTTGCTTAGCCGGTGGTTCGAAAAAAAAGAGGAAAGCGGCGCCGCAGCCCCCGCTGCCGGCTTCACGGGCCCCAGGGTGCCGCGTCATTCCGGTGGCTGGGCGGTGCTGCGCAAGCGGCTGCAGGCTGACCCGGGCCTCCGCATCATGGATGTCGGTTACACCTCGCCCACCAATATCAACTATCTCACCAGCCTCGGTCATAGCATCTTTATGGCCGATCTCGTCCACGACGCCTGTAGCGGCGGCTGGCAGACCGGCGTCGACGAGGACGGCGCCCCGGTTTGGAATATCGAAGGCTTCCTCGCCCAAAGCCTCAACTTCGCCGGCCGCACCTTCGACGTGGTGCTGCTGTGGACCGCCCTCGACTACCTGCCCGAGCCGCTTGTCCAACCGGTCGTCGATCAATTGGCTTCGGCCATGAACCCCAGCGGCCAGGTGCTGGCCTTCTTCCATACCCGCACGCATGGCGAAGAGACCGTCCACTGCCGTTTTCACGTCACCCCCGGCGACGACGTGGAAATGCAGCTTGCGGAGCAGTTTCCCATCCAGCGCGCCTTCACCAACCGCAGCATCGAGCGGCTTTTCACCGGCTGGTCCGGCCACCGCCAGTTCCTCGCCAAGGATAGCGTCTCTGAAGTCATCATGACGCGATAACGGGTCATACCCTGCGAACGCTCCCGTTATGCGTCCATTCGAAAACATGGTGTTCGCATCACGGATCACCGGCTGCGGATGCCTGCCGGTGGCCGGCGCTTGGTTCGAGCATCCCACGCATCACCGCTTCGTGAGGAAGAAAGGGGGCACATCATGATCACTAGAATATGGCGCGGCTGGACTACGCCAGCCAATGCGCCTGCCTACGAGAATCTGCTTCTTACTGAGATATTTCCGGGCATCGCCGCTCGCAGCCTGCCCGGCTATCGCGGCATCTCCCTTGGCCGTCGCGC
>JASHTU010000477.1 GCA_030040395.1 Acidobacteriaceae bacterium | reverse complement strand
CGGCACTTGGGGATGAAGATCACATGGTATTTGCACTCCCACTTGCTGTGGCTTAAACTCTCATACTCGTCCATCCGGAAACTCCTCCTCGTGTGCTTGGCGGCTCACGTTCTGGAGTTTCTTGGGTGGACTCCCGTAAATGTCAAACTTCTACTGCCACCCCGGCAGAGCCGGGGGGCCTCCCTTGCTTAGCTAGGAAAAATGCGCTAACGCGCCACATCCAGTTTCATCCGCAACAGCTTCGCCGGATCGAGATACGCATTCCCCCACCGCACCGCCCAGTGCAGGTGCGGCCCCGTCACGCGTCCCGTCGCTCCGCTCAACCCCACAAGCTCCCCTTTCCCCACATGCTCGCCCACGTGGACGTCGATGCGGCTCAGGTGCATGGAGATGGTGTAGAGCCCCAGCCCATGGTCGATGGCCACGCAGTTGCCTTCGTAATAAAGCTTCCGGGCCAGCACCACCACTCCACTATTGCCCGCGTGCACCGGCGTGCCCATCCGCGCGCGAAAATCCATCCCTTTGTGCACGCTGGCCAGCTTGCCGTTAAACATGCGCCGTGTGCCGAAACTATCCGTAGGCGCAGCCGCTACCGGGGCGCGAAAATCCCCCGTCCAGAGCCTTTCCGGCGCGCTTTCCGCAAACACCTTGTCCTTGAGCGCGACCTCGGCCTCGATCTCCTTCAGCTCTTCGGGGCCCGGCGACACATACTGAGGCGCAACGGTAAGAAAGCCGGTGTGGTAATGGGCGGGGAGAATCTCGACCGGCCGGCTCAAGTCCCGTGTCGCTCCATCCGCTAGCCGCTCGCCAATCCGAAGCGTCGTTGGTCCGGTAGTCGCTTCCACGTCCACCCCCGCCAGCGCAAACCAGCCGTGTCCACTGCGGGCGCGGAAGAACTCCAGCTTGCGTCCCATCCATTCGCCATCGAGCGCCGCCGCGGCGGGCGCATTCACATGAATCAACTCCGGCGAGCCGGCTTCCACCACGGCCGGAGTCAGGGTCACTTTCGATAGAGTTTGTACCTGCGTGTAGCTCGGCGGGGCGAAAGCCGCGTTGAGAAAGATGAGCAAGAATCCCCAACGCGCACTGCGCCAACCGGTCATGCACTCAGCATACCGGCCGGCGCCAGGCGCGAGCAGCTCGGGGGATCGAAGCCGCGCTGCCTATTTCGGCGCTGTGGCGCCGTTGTGCTTCTGGCGATGAATCTGCTGGCTCGCGCCATTCTGCTCGTGGTTGATCTGCTGGCGCTCCTGTCCCGTCAGCCTTCCGCCATTCGCGGCGCGGTCGGCGCGCACCTGCTCATTGATGCCTTGCTCGCGATTCTCCGTGCGGGCCGCTTCGCCGGCGGTCATCGAGCCGCTGCGGATACCGTTGGCAATGCGATCCTGCTGGTTCTCCCGCCGCTGCCCCACCTCGTTATTGCCATAATGCGCCTGCGCCGCGTTGTGCTTGTCTTGGTAAATCGAACGGCTCATGCGGTTCTGCTGCCGGTTGACCTGCCTCCGCTCCTGCGCCGTCAGCTTGCCGTTGTCGGCGGAGCGGTCGTCACGAACCTCGCGGTTCAAGTTGGCTTCGCGCGATTCCAGGTTCTTGGTCTCGCCGGCGGTGAGTTGTCCCGACTGCACCCCGTTGGCGATGCGGTCCTGCTGATTTTCCCGGCGGTTATTCACGCTGTTCGGGTGCGGCGAAGCCGGTTGCATAGGTTGGGTCTGTTGAGCAAAGGCCGGACCCGAGGCAAACAGGGCGGCCACGGCAAGCAGAAACAGTATGCGCTGCATGTGGTTCCTCCACGGGCCAATGATTTGTAACTACCGGCCCATGTCACCACCTGACCCGTACCGCAAAAAGTAGTTGCGGGCATCCCATTCTTTTCAAAACCAAAGTGTCCTATTACACGCCGCGCAACACGATTCCGCGCTAATTCACAACGCGTGCGCAACCTTTCATACACTCATGGTGTTGAATGGCAGATCGCTTATTTGGAGCTTTCCGGCCGCGGATGCGCCGCCTTCCACTTCGCCACACGATCTTCAATGTCGGCCAGTTCGTCGGCCGTAATCCGCGTGCCCACATTCCGCCGGTTGGCGTCGTATTGCGCCTGGTTTGGTCCCTTCACGGCGGCGGCCAGCTCCAGCCAGAAGTACGCTTCCACGTCGCTCTGCGGCACGCCCTGGCCCAGCGTGTACAACATGCCCAGCGTGCCCTGTGCGCTCGCATCGCCCTGGTCCGCGGCCTTGCGATACCACCCCGCTGCCTGCGTCATGTCCCGCGGAAACGCCTTCCCCGCTCCATCGCGAAAGAGGTCCGCCAGGTGCATCTCTCCGCTCACATTTCCCTGGTCCGCCGCCTTCTGGTACCATGCCGCGGCCTGCTTCGCATCCGGCGCCACGCCCTTGCCCTCGGCGTAACTTTCGCCCACCTTCACTTCGGCCGCCGCGTCGCCCTCGTTGGCCTTGGCCATCAGCGCCGCATCGATGCCCGTGCTCTGCGCCCCGCTCTGCACCAGCCCACAAGCGAGCATTGCCGCAGCCAGCCACCTCCCCGCCAGGCATCTCCTTATTCCCAATTCCACGCAGCCTCGTTGCTTGAATCTCGTAGCGGTCAAAACCCCCACCGGCTCCAGTGTACGCAATATCGCTCCGGGGCCGAGCTTGCGATTTTCCAATTCACCCTTCATCAGCCTTCCCCAATTCATCTCCCATTGATGCCGCAATTACCCGCTTTTAAACTGAGTTTCCTACGCTCTCGTATGCGTAAATTTACCTCCTCCATCGTCCTTTGTCTTTGGGAGGGCATACTGCTGCTCGTCTCGGGCCAGACCGCGCCGCCATAAGCTATTTCTTTAGCGTGCAGAAATCGCTGGCCAAGAACATCCTCCTCGACATCGCCTATGTGGGCAATCATGGCGTGCATCTGCAGGGCTTGATCAACGCCAACCCCAAAAACCCGGCCAATGGCTTTCAGCGGCCCTACCCGGCTTGGGGCGGCTACCTGCTTAACAATCCTGCCCTGTATCCGACCTTCAACAACGGCGACATCACCGATGCCCTGAACGAGTTTCACTCCAGCTACAACGCGCTCCGAGCACGCTACAAGCAGCGCTATGTAGTCGGATTGACGCTTCTCAATTCCTTCAGTTGGCAGCACGCGTTAGACAATGCCTCATCAACCCTCGACGCCAACACGCCGTCCCCGCAGAACGCCTACGATCTCGAAGCTGATTACGGACAATCGGACTACAATTTGCCCATCTCCAACGTAACCACGCTGGTCTACGACTTGCCCTTCGGGCAAGGGCGCACTTTTTTGAGCGGCGCCGATCCTTTGGAGAACGCAGTACTGGGGGGATGGCAAATCAGCGTCGTCAATACCATGCAGGCCGGCACGCCCTTCAACCTGACGTATACGCCGGCCTCCACCAACCAGGTGTCGCCGACGCTGAGCCAGAACTGGCGCGGTGAGAATCTCTATCGACCCAACCTCACGCCCGGCGCCCAATACATCCAGGGCAAGGTGAAAAACTCCAGCGGCTACATCCAATACGTCAACCTATCTTTGCTTACGCTGCCTTCCACGTACATCAACAACACCGCGGCCGACGGCCTCTCCAGCCCCTTCGGCAACCTGCCCAAGAACTACGGCCGCACGCCGGCGTTCTACGAAACCGATCTGGCCTTCAACAAGACCTTCAACACCCCGGTGGATCGGGCCAAAATCGAGTTCCGCTTCGAGTTCTACAATCTCTTCAACCACACCAACTCGTATCTGCCCGGTGGCACTGGCGGCGGTACGGTCACCGGCACAGACGGCGGCTCCGCCTCCGGCGGCAGCGGTGGCACTATTAGTTACACGTTCGAGCCGCGCATCATCCAGTTTGGTTTGAAGGTGATTTACTGAAGTCTTGCTGCCTGCTCGAGTTGAAGCAGTCGCACAGCGCGCATTGAGATCGACTAGATCCAACTCGTCCTGCGCCGTTCTCGCATTGAATCCCAAGAATCCAACCGCCGGCCGCCCTACCGCTCATCCACCGGCTCCAAAATCGGCGTGATCGACCCCGGATTGTCCCCCTTGGTCGGATCCACCCTAAAATCCCACACCGAAGGGCTGATGTCGGTCGCCGACAGAATCTCCACCAGCGCATATTCGCCCCCCATCAGCAGTTTTTCCTCCGGCTGGATGCGCAGCCAGTGCTTGCCCGGCAGCACCTCCGCCTTGGTGGGAATCACGTTCTCGCTCTGCGTCACCTTGCCGCTCGGGCTCATGTGGATCTCCCCCACCAGCCGCACCGCGTTGCGCTCGTCCAGCTTCACAATGGCGAAGTTCGACTGCGCCGAATGCGCGCCCTGGTTCGTGTTGTCGGCCGGGCGGGCGTTACCGGTGTTCACCGTGATGACCCCCGAAATCGGCGTCACGTGGTCGTCCGGGTTCTCCAGCGAGAGATAAATCGCCGGGTCGTTTACATGCAAATCCACCTTCGCGTGCGCACCATCGATCTCCAATCCCGCCGTCCGCCCGGCCAGCGGATTCAGCACCTCAATCCCGTGCCGCGTGCGCGCATTCAGGTTCAAATCCTTGGGCGTTAACTCCACCAGCTCCGGTGTGCCCTGGTAGGTATCCAGCACAAAAACGCCGTCTTGGTTCGGCAGCTCCAGTCCCGTGGCCACTTCCGGCATCAGCGCCTTCTGTTCGTTGCGCGCCGCCAACTCTTCCTGGTCCACTTCCGAGGCTTCCTTCATCCCCGGCGACGCGTCATCCGCACCCGGCACAGCGTGTTCCGCTTCCCATTTATGCGTCGCCTCCCAGTCCACCAGGCTTACCGGCAACTCCTCCCAGTCGCCTCGCTCCTGTGAGTAATAGCGCACCCGTTCTCCTAGAACCTGGTACTCACGGACAATCTGGTAGCTGCCATCTTTAAGAATCAGGCGATGGTTCTGATTCAGACCCGTCGCGTCCGGCTTCAGGGGAGTCGGCTTATCGCTTTGCGTCGCAGCCGTCCCTCCCGGCGCCACCGGGGCATTTTGGCTCGTCTGCGCCATCGCAGCCGCTGTGGCCGCCAGCAGCACTGCCCCCAGAAGCCCCTCAAATCGCCGCCAATGGAAAAGATGGACCATGGCAACCCACTTTAATTAAGCCTAATCCCGGTAGTACGCCTGCCCAAACCCGGAATTCCCGCACAAACACTGACCCCGCCGCTCAGTCGCGCCAAATGCGGCCCCGGCAAGCAACTTTCCCCATGGTATAGACGTCTGTCCCTAGGAGGGGTGTGTATTTCCTGGTATAAGAGACTTTAAAGTGGCAGGTTTCCGTTCAAGCTATCGCCGTCGCTTCCGCCTCAGGCCGATCAATTCCACGACCGTGATGGTCGTGTGCCTCGTCCTCATGGCCCTGCTGGCGGTGGTCCAGGTCGCGCATTTCCACTCCAACGCCAACGACGCCGACCATTGCGCCCTTTGCATCGCCATGCACTCGGCTGCCCCGGTGGGCGTCGCGGCCGTCATCATCGTTCTGGTTCAGGTCGGCGTCCCTGCGCCTGTCTATCAGGCGCGCGCCCTTGTCCGTTACTGGCATCCCAAGCTTTTTACACGCCCTCCTCCCACGGATCTTTAGGCATTTTCCCCGATCGTTCCCGTTCCGCCCGGCGTCGCCGCCCTCTTCCATTTGTTCCCAGGGCAAGGCGCCTCCTCCTAGGCTGACAGATCGGCGAAAGTTCCTCCCAATGCAGAAGTAGAATGATGCCCCGGAAATGGAGCCGGCGGCGTATATTTTCCGCATTTATCCGCCGTTTTCTGAGGAGAATCCGCCATGACGATTCAACGTGGCTCGATTGCGCGCCTTCTTCCCCTTCTTTTCCTGGCCCTCGCATCGCTCCATCTTCATGCGCAGGCCGCCAACGCAGGAAGCATCCACGGCACGGTCACCGATCCCACCGGAGCCGTGGTTGCCGGGGCCACCGTTCATTTGTCCAACGCGGTCAGCGGACTGAATCGCACCACCACCACCGACGCCACCGGCGGCTTCGCCTTTGCCAACGTCCCTTTCAACCCCTACCAGATCCAGGTCACCGCCAAAGGTTTCGCGCCATCCACCCAGAGCGTCTCCATCGATTCGGTGCTGGGAACCCAGCTCCAATTGCACCTGGACCTAGCCGCCGCCAGCCAGACCGTCACCGTGGAGTCCCAAGGCCCGCTGGTTGAAGACACTTCCACGTACCACACCGACATCGACCGCGACCTGTTCACCACCGTGCCGCTCGAAAGCCAGTCGTCCACCCTCAGCTCGCTTGTTACCGAAACCACCCCCGGCGTTTCGGCCGACTCCAACGGTCTCTTCCACGGTCTCGGCGACCACGCCTCCAATTCCTTTTCCATCGATGGCGAGCCCATCACCGATCAGCAGAGCAAGGTCTTCTCCAACCAGCTTCCTGAGAACGCCGTTCAATCCATGGAGGTCATTGAGGGCGCGCCTCCCGCGGAATATGGCGACAAAACCAGCCTCGTCATCGTAGTCACCACCCGCTCTGGCCAGGGAGTCACCAAACCCACCGGCGACGTCTACAGCTCCTACGGCGCCTTTGGGTCGGCCACCGCCGGCTTCGATCTCTCCTATGGCGGCCAGAAATGGGGAAATTTCATCGAAATGGACGGCCTCAACACTGGGCGCTTTCTCGATCCGCCCGAGTTTACCGTCTTCCACGACAAGGGAAATGAAGAGAACGTCTTCGATCGCGTGGACTACGCCTTCACCCCGGCCAATTCCATTCACCTCGATTTCAACTACAGCCGCTCCTGGTTCCAGACCCCCAACGCCTTTCAGAATCTGAACGTGCAAAACGTGCTCGCTGGCAGCGGAGACGGCCTCAGCCCGACGTTCGGCGTCGTCGGCAACACCGACCAGCGCTCCAAAATCGGGACTTTCGACATCGCGCCCACCTATACCCGCGTCATCAGCAACAATGCCGTCCTCAACTGGACCGTCTGGACGCGCAGAGACGCGTACAACTACTATCCCAGCCCCAATCCTTTCGATGACCTCGGCCCCAGCAACCTGCAAACCGCTTCGATTTCCCAGCTCCGCACCCTCACCGACGCCGGAAGCCACGTGGACCTCACCTACGTCCACGGCCGCCAAAATCTCCTCGCCGGCGCGCAATACGAGCAGACCTTCCTGCGCGAGCAAGATGGCCTGGGCATCGTCGAGAACACCTATAACTCGCCCTGCATGGATGCGGGCGGCAATCCCTTGCCCGGCTACGCTAGCCCCTCCGAGTGCGACGGCGTCACATCCTTCGCCAACCCCAAATATCTCCCCGTCCTCGCGCCCTACGACCTAACCCGCGGCGGCGGGAATTATCACTTCCTCGGCCACACCGACGTGAAGGAGCTGGCCTTCTACCTTGAAGACAAAGTCAAGGTAGGCCAATGGAACCTGAACCTCGGCATTCGCGGCGACAAGTACAACGGGCTGGCCAGAATGGGCCAGGCCGAACCGCGCCTTGGCGCGGCCTATAACGTCAAGCCAACCAACACCGTCTTAAGCATCTCCTACGCGCGCACCCTCGAAACCCCCTTCAACGAAAACCTGGTGCTCTCCAGCGAAGGCTGCTCCGATCCCGTGCTTTCGCCGCTTCTTTCCTGCACCTCGGGCGTCAGCGGAATTCTCCAGCCCGGCTTCCGCAATGAGTTCCACGCCAGCATTCAGCAGGGCTTCGGCAAGCACCTCGTCGCCAGCGGCGAGTACATCTGGAAGTACACCCACAACGCCTTCGACTTCAGCGTGCTGGGCAACACACCAATCACCTTCCCCATCGACTGGCATAATTCGAAGATCCCCGGTTATGCCCTTCACCTCGATGTGCCCGCCACCCACAACTTCAGCGCCTACTTCGACGCCTCCTCGGTGGCCGCACGCTTCTTCCCCCCGCAAGTGGCCGGAGCCGGCGCGACCGTGGGACAAGCAGGCCTTCCCTTCCGCATCGACCACGACGAAAAATTCAATGAAAACACCCATGTTCAATACACCCTGCCTGACACCTTGACCGGCGGCAAAATCCTGGGCGGCATCTGGGGCGGAGTGAACTGGCGCTTCGATAGCGGCTTGGTGGCCGGCTCCACGCCCTGTTACGGCGTCACCGATCCCAATACTCCCTGCATCAACAGCTCCGTGACCCTCCCCAACGGTCAGCCTGGAATCGCCATGGTCGACAACAACATTCCCGCCACCACCAACCCCGTCACCGGAGCGCCGGTCGCCCTTCCCTTCACCGCCGACGAGGAATTCCAAGCCGGCCTTGCTTGCAACGGAGTCAAGGCCACCCCCACCGCCGCCTTGCCCGCGATTTGCCCGGCCAACGAGCTCACCTCGAGCCTCATCAGCATCCCCGCTCCCAACACCGGCAATAACGACCGCAACCCGCCGCGCATCGCGCCGCGCAACCTCTTCGATGTCACGCTCGGCAAGAACAACATCTTCAACGCCGATCACTACAAGCTCGACCTCGACCTCACCGCCATCAACGTCGCCAACAAGGACGCGCTGTATAACTTCCTCTCCACCTTCAGCGGCACGCACTACGTAACTCCGCGCGCCCTTACCGCCAAGCTCACCTTGCACTTCTAGGCCTCAGGCCGCGCGGCCTCGCTCCGGTTCACCCGAAGGTCCCTAGCCAGCGGCACAGCGATAGGGCGCCCTCGAATCAAAAGAGCGATGGCCGCGCCGATCCACCGAGGAGGGATGTGTTCACCGTCGCCAGGGTATGCGTGGAGCCATTACTGCCCCAGGCATACGCCAGCGTAAGCACGGGCAGACCGCCCGCTCGCAACGTCACTCCCGCGGAGAAGCTGTGGGCAAGATGATTGAAGGCAATGTCCCCGCGCGAAAGCGCAACCTTGCCTTCGTCCGCGGAGAAGGCAAAGCCGATTGGCCCCCAAATCGAATGCTCAAAGCCTTCGCGCAGCAGCAATGCATCCGGCGCGCGGAAGCGGTAGTCGTCGTAGCTGGGCAGCCACGGACTGCCATTGACGTCGGAACCGCCGAGCGTGGGCTGAAAGTAGAAAGGCGTCACGCTGCCCGCCGACGCAATCGACTCGGTGATCAGCAGGCGCACCTCCACCGAGCCTTCGCGGTTACGCTGCACGGCGGAGCACTTGGTTGCGCCGAGGGAAGCCGCGCATTCGTCGGGGCCGTTGGTGGGCTTGGGCCCGTACGACCCGGCATTGCGGTAGAGCGGAATGGTGTGGTCCAGGTCGGCGGTAAAGCGCCGGAATGAATAATGGGAGTCGGACGGAGCCACGAATTGCTGGAACTCGGCCAGGTAGTCCAATTGCAGATGATCGTTGAAAAGCGCCGGTTCCAGCCGCGCGCCTTCGCCAAATTGCAGAAACCCTGGCTGCGAAGTCAGTCCGGGAGCCGTGGCCTCCGTGAAAATCTGCCCGATCGTAGGACTGGATTCGTGCTGGTTTTCACTCACGTTGACAAAACGCCCGTTCATCTCCCCCAAAAGCGAAAGGTTCAGTTGGTGCAGCACAGGGACAATGGCGTCGGCGCCGGCAATGGTTTCGCTCATGCTGAAAACCGATTGGTTGGCCTCGAGCGAAGACGGGCCCAGCCCGTAATAGAACAACTTGTCGAGCGCGATGGATTGAGCATAGACATTGAAGAGGGTGTAGGGGTGGACGCTGAGATTCGCCTTGGGCGGCGGACCTGATGTGGTGGCGATGACTTTGATCTTCTCGATGGGCGTGTGAATCGCCTTATAGTAGAATCCTGCCCGCCAGGAGCCGTTGTCTGAAGCGATCGCGTCGGCGTCCCAGCTTGTGCGCCACAGCTCGTTCGGCGTCCAATTGCCTACATAGGCGCCGCCCGCGCCGAATCCATTCTGCGGGGCGATGCTTCCTACAGCGATGTGCAGAGGATGGTCGGTGAACAGCAGGTCGGCGCATCCGGGAAGATTTTTGATCGTGAAGTTTTCGCAGCTTTGCTTGAAGCGCGTAGCTTCGCCGCGGAAGTCGGCCCGCGTGTGGCTCTCCTGGGCGCAAGCCGCGCCCACGGCCGCCATCAGCACGGCAAGGATGATCGGCAGTCTTCGCATTTCTCTCCCTACGCCAGTTCCAGATTTGCTCTATCCCCGAGCTGCCCGAGCCAAGCGGCGTTCTCCTTACATCGTGATTCGAAAACCCGTTCCGTAACCGGCCGCGACCTCAGTCGTATCCCCACCGGCCTGCGGCCCGCCTAAAGGGATAAAGACCGGAACGCAAGGAGCAGGGGTCTTTAAGTCCCTGAAGCTGGCCCCGCAATTCGACCGGCTTTCGCCGTGGCCTTATCCATGGATTCAGAGCCAACTTCGGGTGTGGTTTTCGACCACGCCGAAAAACCTCGATCTACCCAGAGGTTTTCGAGGCTGCGAAAAAGCTTCGTTGCGCCATCTCGAAAGGGGCGCATCCGCTCTGGGACCGCCCTAACTGCCCGGTTTCCGTCTCGCCCGCTTCCTGCCTTTCGGATGCAGCGTTCTGGTGACCGCGGCAATGTAGGCTGCTGCCTCACCCTCCGTGTGAATGTCCTCCGGCCGCCGACCATCGCGCTTCTCCTTCGGAAGGCGGGCGCTCTCCGCATGGTGAATGTGCTCGAGGTGCGCCTTGATCAGATCGGAGATGGGCCGGTCTCTCCTGAAGGCGGAGGCTGGAGGCAGTGGAACCCGAATGGAAGTGTAATCGCCCGGGGGTAGTGGCGGAAGTCCCTCCCAGAGAACTCGCTTGCGAACCGCCGTCTTTTTTGTCGCCATGTCTGGGCCTCCGTCGGCCGCCTATCGGCCGAATTTGCTCCCGGTGTCCCCTGGTATTGCCAACTCCGCTAGGTGCTGAAAACCACCGCGTCGGTTCGCATTGTATCGAGGGAAAGCAGATCGAGAAAGGTCTCCGAATTCTGCTCCCGCACGGTCCCTATGTTGTTACTCCCGGTGAAATGCCGCGTGACGGTATTGGGAATCGACGCGTGTTCGAAGACCCTGCCAGTCGGGACAATCAATCCTTTGGGAATCCACGGTGAAATCAGGACCGCCGGCACACGCACCCCCAGGCGATCAAAGTTGAAGGTGTAGTTGAGTCCCGTGTCGGCCGGCCCGGCGGAGTGGCCGTCCCCCGAACAAGAGGGCGGTGGAACATGATCGAAGATGCCGCCGTGCTCGTCATAAACTACCAGCAGCGCCGTGCTGGCCCACAAAGCGGCGTTGCCTCGAATGGCGTTGTAAACCGCGGCGATGAAGAGCTCGCCCGCCTGAACGTTGTGGTCCGGGTGCTGGTCGCACGCAATCTGGGCGCCGTCGTCGTTGTCGTGGTCGGTGTAATTCGGCTCAATGAAGCTGTAATCCGACAGTTTGCCGGATTTGCAGTCGGCCAGAAACTGGTCGTAGGTCCCGAAAAGCTCCGGCTGGTGCTGGAGTAGATTCACCACCTCCATGGTCGAGCTGGCCTGGTCGAAATAGTAGAGTTTCGCCGTGTGTCCGGCGTCCTGAAGCCGCTCGTAAATGCTTTTGCCTTGCGGATAAAAGACATTCATCCCCACTTGTCCAAACGACGTGCCATAGTGCGCAAACGCACGGTTGCAGATGGTCGGCCCGGGGATCGAGGCGAACCAGCGGTTGAAAACCGCAAAGTTCGTCGCCAGCGAAGTGAGCACCGGCAGCTTGTCCTCGGTGAAGTAGTACATGATCTTTTGCGAGTGGGCCAGGTCCTCCTGCTGCTGGTAGTAACTCTTCACAAAACCCTGCATGTTAGCTGCCCGCGTCGCGCTCTGGTCGCCGCCAAATATCTGCAGATCCACTGCCGGGAAATGATGATCGGGGTCAGGGTCGAGCTGGCTCTGAAATTCGGCGAGGGGCTGCTCGTAAACCGGGTTCCCCATCGTATCGGGGTTCGAAAACGTTCCATCCACACCATCGATCGACGGATTCGTTGCCTTCAATGAACCCAACATGTGGTCAAAGGACCGGTTCTCCATCATCAATACGACGATATGCTTCAGAGCGTCGAGACCTGGGGGCATAAACTCCGCACCTCTATTCGAAGGGGTCTCTTCATACTACACGCCATCCCTTCGTGTAGTGCGAACAAGCTTTGCAGCGTTTCCGATTCTGCTCTTTTCAGAAACCCAGAAGCCAAGGGTCGTTTTCCTTAACGAAACCACCCCTGGCGCCATGCCGCGAGGTCAGGATTTGAATCGAAAACGCCTTAAGAGACCCGGCACGCAAATGTATCGTGCAGTGCTTAAATGTAGCACGGTCCATACCTGGAATGGCGCAAATGCTGGCTGCACTCAATTATGCCAGCTGCTTTATCCCAATCCTGCCCGGGATTAAAACGTTTTGCCGCCGCCCACTACAATCCCATCCTGCCGCTGGGTTTAAGCGAGGAGTCAGCATCCTCCTGGCCGGAGGTGGGGCCGACTGTCTACCAGGTCGTTCTTGAAGACTTGCCGGCGACTCTCTCCTCGCGCCGCTGGCCAGGAGTGAGGTCAACGGAAGATGTAGCGAAGCCCCGCGTTCGGAAAGATCGGCATCTGGTAGAGTTCATCCACTTTTTCCGTTGGCACACTGGTCCTGTAGCGGGGCAGCCATACGTAAGCGAGGAAGTTTGCCCGGTTAAGCACGTTGTTGACCCCGGCATAAACCTCCAGATGAAGATGGCCCACCATGGCATCCTTGTTCATTTGCGCATCAAAACGTCCATAGTATGGAACTCGCAGTTTGTTCATCTCAGTGACGTCGTAGATGGGCCGATTCTGAGCGTACGAATCGGGGAGATCGTAAGGAGTATAGGGGCGTCCGGTGGAGTATCCGTACCTGGACGAAACCTGATAGCCATGCCCAAACTGCTTGAGCATCGCGACATTGATAATCCATGGGAGATCAAAGTTGCTCGGTCGAGCCACATGGTCGAGGCCGGCGAACATGGCGCGCGAATA
>JASHTU010000476.1 GCA_030040395.1 Acidobacteriaceae bacterium | reverse complement strand
GCTCCGCCCTCCCTTGCCGATGCGACCACCTCCTGCACGTGGCGCGCGTGGGTGGATGTAAACACCTTCACCAGCTCGGGAATCAGAGCGCCGGCCACCGTCCCGCAGGAAGTGATGGTGGCAAGTTTCCACCAGAGCGAGGGATCTCCACCCAGGTTCGAAAGCAGGATATAGGTGACCGGATAGGTTACGGCAATGGTCACCACGGAAGTGATCCACACCAGCGAAGTGAGCGGCGCTTCGAAGTTGAAATCGTGCGCTTTGCCGTACTTCGCCTTGGCGATCAGACCGTTAATGTAATAGCCCACAACGGCAGCCACCAGCATGGCCACGCGAACCGCAAATAGCCACACCAGTAATTGCACTCCGATGACTGCATTCTTCGCGCCCAGCATGATGAATGCGATAAGAGCCACCTGGACCACGCCATACGTCTCGAAACCGTCGGCAGTGGGGCCCACCGAATCGCCCGCATTGTCTCCCGTGCAGTCGGCAATCACGCCCGGGTTGCGGGCATCGTCCTCTTTCACATGGAACACGATCTTCATTAGGTCGGCGCCGATGTCGGCAATCTTGGTGAAAATGCCGCCGGCGAGACGGAGCACGGCCGCGCCCAGCGATTCGCCAATGGCAAAGCCGATGAAACACGGTCCGGCATAGTCTCCCGGAACGAAGAGAATGATGATGAACATCAGCAGCAGTTCAATCGAGATCAGCATCATGCCGATGCTCATGCCCGACTTGAGCGGAACACAAAAGGTGCGATACGGATTACCGCCCAGCGCGGCGTACGCGGTGCGCGAATTCGCCAGCGTATTCAACCGGATGCCAAACCACGCCACAAAATAGCTGCCCGCCATACCCAGCACGCTGAACGCTAGGATGATCACCACTCGCGCCGCGCTGAAGCGCAGCAGCACGGCAAAGTACACCAGGATGACGACCGCAATGAAGCTCCAGAGAAGGAGCAGGAATTTGCCCTGGTTGATCAGATAGGTTTTGCAAGTCTCCCAGATCAACTGCGACACTTCCTTCATTGATTGATGCACCGGCAGGCCCTTCAGGTGAACGTACATGAAGAAGCCAAAAACCATTCCCAAAATGCAAAAGAGTGGTCCGTACATGAGCAGGCTGTGACCGTTGATGCCCAAAAATTGGACCTGCGTCAGATCCGGGAGCTTCAGATTAGCTTCGCCTCCGGCTGCCTCCACAGGCGCTGCAAAAGCGGTGCCTTTACTGAGCAGGATCAGTGCGGCCATCACGCTGGCGAATCTTCCCCCGCGCCGCGAAAATAAGTTGCTCATCATATGTCCTCCAATGCCCGCTCGGCGCCTTTCGGCGGAAATCTGCCGCTTGGCCGTTGTGTCGGTATCCGATCCTGGCGCCTGGCGCGCGAACCGCCACGCTGCCACGAGCGAGAGCAAGCTCACGCCCACAAAAAACCATACCCACCCTTGCTGTGCTGACACAAATCCTCCACAACTGAACGATGAAGCCGAATCATGATCGGCCCCGGAAACCCGACCCCTGAATGCCGGGGAAATCCCACCGGAAGGCTATCATCCGCACGTTCCGCTGTCGAGTGACACCAGTCACGCGGTCTTGTGCGTCTTCATAAGATGCGTCTTCACGCTTGCGCCGTGTACAGTACGGACGAGGGGGAAATCGAACCTTTCATGAGCTCTCCCACGCTCCTCACGCCGCGCCAGGCGGCGGAGAAACTCGGTATGAGCTACCCGGCGCTCAAGCACTGGATCCTCGCGGGTCGCATCCGCACCGTGAAGACTCCGGGCGGCCACCACCGCGTACCCGCCGATGCGCTCGAGGAGTTTCTGCCCTCATCCGGCGCCTCCGCCGGCTCGGCCCGCATCAGCGGACGCAACCAGCTCCTCGGCGCCGTCGCCGAAATCGCCGTGGAAGGTCTGCTCGCCAAAGTGGTCTTGTCGGTCGGCAATCAGCGCGTCACCGCGATCATTACCGCCGACGCCATTCGCGAACTGGGTTTGCGGCCCGGCGATGCGGCCGTGGCGCTCATCAAAGCCACTGAAGTCATGATTGCCCGGCCCTGAGGTGAATAATCAGGGTTTACCCCGGCCGTCGCGCGCCGGAAAATCGAAGAGCCCGGTCCACGATTCGACCGGGCCCTTCACCGCTTGCGAAACAAGGCGTTCCGTGACAGCGTTTTCAATTCTGCTCTTTTCAGAAACCGGGAAGCGGAGTGGCGTTTTCTTCAAAGAAACACCACCCTCCGCTATGCCACAACGGCAAGATTTGACTCGAAAACGCTCTAATGCCTGCCGCCGCCTCCTCCACCGCCGCCGCTGTGAGAGCCTCCGCCTCCACCTCCACCACCACCGCCATGGAAGCCGCCTCCTCCTGAAGGGGCGGCGCTCCGCGGCGCCGGGGAACTACGCGGCGCCGGCGGCGAGCTAGTGCGGGCAGGAGGAGAATACGTGCGCGCAGGGAGTGGGGAATACGTGCGCGCAGGTGGCGCTCCGTAGCCACGGTAGGGAGCCGCATACTCGCGGCCTGCCGCTTCCCGGGGCGCAGGAGTATACGTGGGACGCGTGACCGCAAATCCTGAGCGCGCGCCTTCCGCCGGTCTGCTCGAAGTTCCCACAAACCCCTGGGATCCAACCCCTGCGCGCTCATACCCCGTGCGCGCGGGCATCTCGCGGCCCGGGAGCGGCCGCAGTGGCGTAACCGTCCGCCCGGCAATCACCACCGGCGTATTCCTGCTCCGCGCCGGCAGTCCGGCATTCAGCACCAACGGCCTGCGGTTCACAGCGATCATGGGAACGGGCAGATGCCGTCCGCCCGGACCGATAGGACGAGGCACAATCGGCCGGTGAATCGGCCGGTAGCCGATGGGCGCGACCCCAATCACCGGCCCGGGGTAGAATCCAAGGCCCCACCAGGGGGTGCAGCCGCCAATACCCGGCGCCCAGCCCCAGCCAAAGCCGCCGTAGAAATTCCACGCGCCACAGGAAAACGGCAGATAGCCCCACGAATAGCCCGAGGCCCAAACGTACCCGTAGCCGGGCGTCCACATCCAGTTCCCCACCCCGTAGGGATCAAAACCCGCGTTCGCCGCGTCATACGGCGACCACACATATCCCTGCCCCGGCACGTTGTACCAGTTGCCGTTCGCGTCCAGGTCGTTCCACGCCGGGTTCGAGTTATCCCCGCCCCCCAGTTCCGCCTGCGCTCCGGTTTGCGAGGTCGACTCGGCGGTCAGCGCCTGGTCGCGGTCGGAGTTCCACGAGTCCCATGAGTCCTGCTGGATGTTATCGGCGAGGTTGTAGTTCCCGGGACTGCTTGCATCGAGGGCCACGCTCTCGCCGCCGTGCAAATCGAGAGAAAGTCCGCCGTTCTCCTCTAGGTGCGCGTTGCCCGAAAACACGGCCAAATCGCCGGGAGGATTGTCCATCCTCACCCGCATCACCGTAAAGCCGCTCACGGTGGCCAGGCTGTCACCGAAGTGCACGCTCATCTGCCCGACCTGACCCGTGCCTTCGAACTCAAAGTACCCCAGCCCCCGGCTCAGTTCCAACACCGCGTCGCCCTCCGCGCCTTGACCGCGCAGTACCTTTAGCGTCAGTGTGCTGTTAGGCGCAATCCGCGCCACGCTGCCGTCTTCGAACTGGACCTCGGCGCGCCCGTCTCCGGCGGTCGCCAGTTGCATGCCTTCAAGCAGCGGCGTGTTCGCCACCGCCTGGCTGGCGATCACCTGACCGCCCTGCGTAAGGCTCACCGTCCCGTCCACGTAGCTCAGCCGCACCGCTCGCGCCGGCTGTCCGCCCTCCTGCGCATGCAGAAACGGAACCATCCACACCACGAGAGCCAGCGCCGCCGCTCCCATCCATCCCCAACCTTGCCCCAGCCACCCCTTACGCTTTTCCCTGCAACCCATGGCGCACCGCCTTCCCCTCGCCTCGCTTCCGAGCGCGATCCACACTTGCGTGCAGCCCAACACTATTGGACACCCTCGGGCAGGGAAAAGTCGCGTTCAATCGTCGCGCCCGAAGTCCGCGCTTTAAGTCTGCGCCCGCGCTAGCAACAACTTGGCCCGCTTCCGCACCAGCACCATTACGTCGTCGTCCTTCGCCAGCCGCTCCAGAATCCCGCGAATGGCGCATATCTGTTGCGCACGCCCGTCCTGGGCGGCTTCCACCAGGGCCTCGATCTCCTTGTCCAGGCCCAAGGGGTCGTGCTCCAGCAGCATCTCCAGCCGCACCCCTTCCAGTAGCGTCTCCGCCACCGCTTGCATCGAATCGCCCAGATCCTGGATTTGCTTGTCTTTCGAATAATTAAATGTGCACGATCCCTGGCCCTCCGGTCCGCTGTAGCTGAACTTCTTCCATCCCTGGAAGGCCACCTTCATGTGGCTCTCGCACGGCTCGTTGAACCAATTGTGCCGCTCCGCCGTCTCAAACACGCTCGCGGCGAACTTGGGGGTTACCTGGAAGTCCCGGCTCACGTTGGGCACACGCATCTCATCCCGCTCGCTGGGAGGCGCCGCACCCATTTCGGAGCGGAAATGCCCGCTTCCGTCGGGATGGAGCGTCATCGTCCAGTGCGGAGGAGACAGGCTGGGATTGGTGAACTCGACCACCACCGCCGGCCCGGAAATAACCGTCCCGTCGGGCGGCGCCGCCCAGCCCCGCGCGCCCATCAACAACGCAGCCGCCACGGCCACGCCAGCCGCCGCCCTCATTGCGACACTCCCTGCAAAGCCAGCGTCTGCGCGGTGTGGATGTGGCAAATGGCCACGGCCAGCGCGTCGGCCGCATCCGCCGGTTGCGGCGGTGCCGCTAGGCCCAGCAAACGGGCCACCATGAACTGCACCTGCTCCTTGGACGCCAGCCCGTACCCCACCACGCTCGATTTGATCTTCAGCGGAGCGTATTCGGCCACAGCAAGACCCTGCCGCGCCGCCGCCAGCAGCGCCACACCTCGCACCTGTCCCAGTTTGATCGCCGATTTTGCGTTCACGGAATAGAAAACCTCCTCGATCGCCACCGCATCGGGCCGCCAGTGTTCCAACTCCACCGTCAGTTCTCGAAATACCTGCTCCAGCCGCGCAGGCAAGGGAAGCGTTTTCTTTACCCGGATCGCGCCCATTGCGTTGAGGGCCAGCCGCGGCTCCCGGGCCGCGCTGTCCATCTCCACCACGCCGAAACCCGTCACCTCGGTCCCGCAGTCGATCCCGAACACCCGCATTCGGTCCAAGTGTACCGCAGTTTAAGCCCCTCCGGTTCGGCCCGCAGCAGGACAATTTGAACTTGCCCTGGACGGTATCAGCTTCAGCCTTCAAGGGTAGGGTTTCAGCTCTGAAAGGTGCGGGCTTCAGCCTGGACAGTGAAGCAGCCCAAAAACCAGGATGGCTTTAGCACCCGCCCGGGTGGATTGCGCTCGAATTGGCCCGCCGCTGTTCAGCCCTCTGCCTCGCGGCCGTCCCCTCGTCCCAATTCGACCATTGTCGATCGGCGATGCCGGTTTTGGTACGCCCCGGAAACATTCACGGGAAAATAAAACTTCTTTCGCCGGCCCGTGTCTCAAAGTCTACTGAGAGGGCGTTTACCCGGTGGCTTCGATTCAGCGCAATGCGGCGGTTTGGTTGCGGCAGGGCGTTTCGCCCGATCGCTTGGCCCTCACTCTGGCTCTCGGCTTCGCCATCGGCTGCATTCCCGTCGTCGGCGCGCCCACCATTCTTTGCGCGGTCCTTGCCCTCGCCCTCGGCCTCAACCTGCCCGCCATCCAGGCCGCGAACTACGCCGCCATGCCCCTGCAACTGCTGCTCATCGCGCCCTTCCTGCGCCTCGGCGGATGGCTCCTTGACCTCAAGTCGGATCGCGCCCTGGCGGCCGCCGCGCTGCCCCACCTTCCCTTCACGCACGCCATCGCCCAATTAGCTGCGCTCGCCGGCCAAGCCACCCTGGCCTGGTTCTTCTTCGCCGTTCCCGCCGTGGTCATCGCCATGGGCCCACTCGCCGCCATTCTGCGCCGTATTTCTTCCCTCGCCGCCGAACCCGCCGAGTAAACCGTCCGTCAGGCGCCTCCTCATTGCCCCGCATAGCGGTCCGGCACAGGCTGTGCGCTTTCCCGCCACGCCGTGTAAATCATGTCGCGCAGCATGCTGGCTCCAGCCGCCAGCCGCGCAGCGGTAAAGGCTCGTGACGCCGCCGTCCCCGCGCCTGCGAATCCGCCTGCCTTGTCCAGTTGGTACACCTCTTCCACGTAGGTCGCCGTGCGCCGCAGATAGGCCACATACGCGTCGAACATGTCGCCCTCGATCGCCTGCACCGGCGTCACGTCCGCCTGCACCTCGGCCACGTGAATGTTCGCCGACACAAACTCGCTTTCGAATTCGTAGTGAATCTGATGGCTGGTCGTGTATCCGTGCGGATTCGGCCCCGCCCACCCGTTGTACTCCACCGTGGTGTGCAGCGGCTGTGAGCCGTCGCCCACGTAATGACCCAGCCAGCCCGCATAGAAGATGATTGCCTGCTCCACCGGCTGCGTGTCTTTTCCCGCCGCCTTCAGCTCCCGGTAATCCCGCATCGCCGACTTCAACCGCTCCCACACCTCGTCGGTCTGCCAAGGCTGCAGGCCAATCTTCTCTGGACGCTCGCCCGCGGCGTACACCGCCGCCAGAAAATCGAAACGATTGTGCGGCAGCGGTCCCAACTTGTCGGCAAGCTCCAAATCGATAAAATGCTCCGGCGCCTGCGCCGTGCTTAACTCTGCCTCGGCCGGTGACCGCCAGCGATCCGGCTCCGGTCCCAGATACTCGATCTCGCTGATCGCCGCCTCCGAACGCAAAAACGCCGGTACATCCGCGGGCAGCGCGCTCGCCGCCAGCCTATTGATGATGCGGTGACCGTCATTGCCCCAAGCGTGGGCGGACGGCGCGTGGCACGCCACTCCGATTGAGAAAGCCCAAGCCAGCGCCAACCGGAACGCCCGGCGCGAAAATGTGTGACCTGCCCACTTTTGTCGAAACATGACGCCAGTATACGGCCCTCATCGAGAGATCTTCGTCGCCGGGTCGAAGACCCAGGGACCCCCGGTCACCGGGGCCGCCGGTAACCGAAGTACCTCGTCCCTTCGTAATGGCTGCAATTTCTGTGGAAAACAGGTCGCAAGCGATTATACTGGTAAAAATTAGCGCTGTAGGCTTCTTGGCGTCCGCTCCGGGTTCGCTCGGTCTGGCGTAAAGTGGGGGCTTCGCGTGCTGCCAAAACCTGGCTTGAAAGCGCCGGGGTCCGCCGCGGAGGAGAGCCAAGCGCTTCGTCTTGCCGGAAAGGCCGAAAATTCATGGCAGGGGGAGTGATGGGGAGTCGCCTGGACGGAGTCGCGACGACAGGACGCTCCAGAGACGAAAACCCGTCATTGGGGCCGAACGCCAGCGCGAAACCGCATGCGCCGGCAGTCCGCTCGCGTGCAGCCACGGTTTGGATGCTTCTCGCCTGCCTGGCTTTGCTCCTGGCTCTGAGCGCGATTGCGGTGCGCATCGCCGCCGGTCCCCGCTTCGATGGTCTCGTACTGTTCGCCGCTTTCGTATCGGCTTTGCTCCTCGCCTTCCGCCTCTTCATCCGCTTCCCCGAGGTCGCCGATCGGCCGCCAACTGCCGGTCCTGTCAACGATCTCCTCGATTCCGCCGGACCGGCCATCGTCGCCGTGGGCCTCGACAGCCGCCCCATCTACGTCAACCCCGCCGCCGAGCGCCTCCTCGGCTACCACGCCGACGAGTTGATGACCCATTGGATTCAGACTGAGATTTTTGCTCCGGGTGAGGGCGCGCGCCTAGTGGCCGAGATGCAAAAACTCTGCGGCGTCGAGAAACCGGTGGACTCCACCCCCGCCGGCCGCATGGCCGCCTATCTCGACT
>JASHTU010000047.1 GCA_030040395.1 Acidobacteriaceae bacterium | reverse complement strand
ACGAATCTCCTCGCAGGCCAGACACCACGCATCCGGCCATGCGTTCCCCGCGTCGGGGAAGAACACAAAGCCCAATCCCTCGCCTTCTACCAAATGCGAACAGACATAGGCATCCTGCACACTCTCATGTTCGGCGCATTCTGCCATGATCGAATCCTCCTTTGCCGCTATTTTCGCACCGCTTCGCCACCTCCCGGCAGGCGATTATCGAGCGCAGGCGCACGCGGCCCCATCTTTCCGCGCACTTGAGCCCCTAAAGGACGAAACGCGCTCAAATTGGCCCACCACAGGACGGGAGGGTTCGCGGGCTTGACCGCGCTACCATGGACCCATGCGCCCGCTCCTTCTAGCCCTGCTCGCCCTTGCGCTCTTCTCGCTCGGCGGCTGCGGATACCACACCTTGGGCGCCGCCACCCACCTCCCGCCGTATGTCCGGACCATCTCCGTCCCCGTCTTCGCCAACCAAACCCCGGCCAACGGCGCGGAAACCGCCATGACGGAAGCCGTCATCCGCGAGCTGATGGCCCGCACCCGCTTCCAGATCACGCCCAAAGCCGACCCCGACGCCGACGCGGTGCTCCACGGAACCATCCTCAAGGAACTGGTCGCGCCCCTCACTTACAACACCGCCACGCAGCAATCATCGAGCTACCTTATCACGGTGGTCGTCTCCGTTACTCTCAACGGCCACGACGGCAAAGTCCTTTACCGGAACCAAAACTACGTCTACCGCCAGCAATACCAGGCCACCACCGATTTGCCCACCTTCCTCGAAGAAGACCCAGCCGCCATGCAGCGCCTCTCCCGCGACTTTGCCCGCCAGCTCGTGGCCGATGTGCTCGAAGGCTTCTGACGCTGCCGTTGGGATGCAACGATTCCCGAGGAAGCCGGCGCCGCACGGGCCGCCATCAGGGCACGGGCCTGGTGTTGTCTTTTCGGCGCCGCGCCCGAAAATTGCCCGGCCGTTCGCCGCCGGCAAAGGTATTCTGGAGCCGAATGACGCACGCACTCATCCATCGTCCTCGCCGCCAGCCGGTCGCGCTCCTCAATTGGTCGACCGGGCAGGAGCTGCCCTTTTGACCGCCCCGCGTTGGGGCGCGGGCTTTTCTGCGGTGGGCCGCTTTGCGGCTGAAATCGAAGCGGCCGCGGCCGGCCAGGGCTCTCTCCGCCCCGGCTACGTCCTCGCCGGCGACGAAACTTTCCTCCTCGACCGCTGCCGCGCCGCGGTTCTCAAGGCCTTTGTCCCTCCCGATCTCCGCGACTTCTGCCTTTCCGAACTCGACCTTGCGTCCACTTCCATCTTCGAGGTGCTCGACCTCGCCCAAACGCCGTCGCTCATGGCCCCGTTTCAGGTGATTTTTGTGCGCAACGTGCGCCAGCTTTACACCCGCGGGGCCAAGAAGGACGAGTTCGCCGCCCTGGACCGCTACTTCCGCTCCCCCAACCCCCAAGCGCTGCTCCTGCTCGTCGCCGACTTCCTGCGCATCCCCGCCGACGCCCGGCGCATGGAAATGGACGACAAGAACCGCTACGAGCGCCTCACCGAGACCCTGGGCGAGCACTGCGGCATGGTCGAACTGGCCCGCGTCGGCGAAGACGACGCCATGCGCTGGGCCGCCGCCACGGCGCACGATGCCGGCTTGCGGCTTGAGCCCGACGCCGCCCGCGAGCTCATCGACGCCCTGGGCGCCGACATGATGCTCGTCTCCTCCGAGCTCGAAAAGCTGCTTCTCTACGCGGTTGGCAGAGGGCGCATCACCCTCGGCGACGTTGAAACCCTGGTGCTCGCCGCCAAGCAGCGTTCACTTTACGAGCTCACCGACGCCATCAGCGCCCGCGACCGTGTCCGCGCCCTGGCGCTGCTCCACGGCCTGCTCAACAGCTCCGACGCCGGTGAAGACGCCGCCATCGGCCATCTCTACATGCTCGCCCGCACCTTCCGCCAGATGCTCGTCATCCTGGAGAAAAACGTGCGCGACTCGCGCGCTATCTGGCAGGCGCTCTGGCAGGGCTTCCGCATGCCGCCCTTCGCCGCCGACGACCTCATCCGCCAGGCTCGGCGGTACAAAAGCCGCCGCGACCTCACCCGCGCCCTGCGCCTGGTGGCGCGCGCCGATCTCGAACTCCGCTCCTCGCCGCCCGATAAGCGCCTGGTCCTCGAGCGCTTGGTCTATGATCTGGCCTCAGAACCCAAACCGGCCGCCCCATCCTGGGCCGCGGCCCAGCTCACCTTCGAAGCTTAGGCTCCCTCGAAAATGTTGAAGCAGGGTGGTTCAGGATTGGTATGGGAGTCCATGCGGTCAGGCCATGTACTTTTCAGTTACCCCTCCCCCCTACCCCCTACCCCTTTGGGGGTTAAGTGGTTTGTTTGCAATCACTTATACTATTTAGTACTGGGTCTAAATCCTTGATAATAAAGGGGTTAGATCCTAAAATCCCCAATAATAAGGACTTACGACCCATTTTCCGGGCGTTTTGCTCCCGGTTTCGGCGCCACCCCAGGCTGACGGTGGCTGCGGAGGGGCTGCCAAAGCAGGTGGTCCGGGGTGGCGGCTGTGACCCCCTTAACAGTGTGACCGCGTAGACTCGCGGTTTCCGAGGTCCCAAAATCGGGATCTCCACCCCAGCGAGGCACCCGCAGGCGGGTTCCCGCCGCTCGCCGGGAACCCCGGGGAGTCTCCACCTCAGCGAGCAAAGATCGCTCGCCGGGGACCCCGGGGGTGGGGCACCCAAGTTCATTGGGAGCAATTACAAAATCACTAGGTCACGCCACCACTCCCGAGCCGTCTTCCGAAGAGGAAATCGCCCCGTTCTGCTACCTAGAACTATTCTAGCGATTTGGCGGAAATAACCGGCAAGGTTGCGGAGAAAAATAATCGGTTTGGAATGAGAGGGATGGGGTTAGGCGCGGGGTGCGGAGGGGTTGACAGGCGGCGGGAGCTGGTCAGCTCTACCACGCCGGAATGCCTTGGCCGGCCTGGTTCTGTCCCGCTCCTACTTGTGGCGCCACGGAATGAGATCCTTGACTCCATGCGACGCGGAAGCGGCATTCGAT
>JASHTU010000475.1 GCA_030040395.1 Acidobacteriaceae bacterium | reverse complement strand
ATCCGCAATCGCGAGGCCGCGCTCGGCCACAGCTTTCACGTGGTGGCCGCCTCCGCGCTCACCCTCCTCGGCTACGCCGAGCAAATGGCGGCTTGGTTCGGCCAGCCGCCTAAGCTGCGCTTCTTGCCCTTCCATGATTGGAGACAATCCGTCTCCGAACGCGACGCCGCCGTCACTGAAGATCATATCCGCCACTCACCTCACTGCAGCATCGAGAAGGCGCGCCGGCTGCTCGGCTTCGAACCGCGCTATACGCCGCTCCAAGCGGTGCAGGAATCGGTCTCCTGGTTGCTCGCGAACGGCGTCCTCGCCGGGGCCGGCCAAGCCATGGCGCAGCCAGCGCCTGAATAAGAAGTCGCCGCTTCGTTCTGCGCCAAGCGCTGTTCACTTCCGGGAGAGCTGTCTTCTTCGCCACCGCCAAAATTGCAGGACGCGGCGCACCATGCTCCAATCCTTTCCATGCGCCCCATCCGGGCCCAAAGAGACGTCGCCCGGTTCTCGCGTGGCGTTGCCAACCAGCCCAAAATCAATCACATCCCTTCTCGCCGCTGGCCCTCTTGTCCAGTCCGCAGACCCCTCAAAAACTTGTCTTGACTTTCGTTATTACGCGGTGTTAACGTTCTCGCTGCAAAGATCATTGCATAGTATGCAATGATTTGTGAGGCCAAGGTTTCCCCGCAGCTCCCCTGAATGGAGGTCATGATGCAGCTTTCGAAAGTGGTGTCTCGCACCCTTGCGCTCGCCTTGTTCGCCCTGGCGTTCCTGGCGGTTTCAGCGCGTGCGCAAAACATCTTCGGCGCCATCGTTGGCACCGTAAGCGATCCTTCGGGCGCCGTGCTGCCCGGAGCCACGATCACAGTGACGGATATGGCGACGGGCGAAAAGCGATCCGCCCTCACCGATGGACAAGGCAACTACGAGATCCTGTCCCTGCCGCGCGGCGAATACAGTGTCGATGTCGATCACTCCGGCTTCAAACACTTTTCCCGCAGCCCCATCGACGTGGTCGTCGACCAGCAGGCGCGCGTCGACGTGAAAATGGAGGTCGGTTCACAGAGCCAGCAGGTCGTTGTCAACGCCGCCCCGCCCATCATGCAAACTGAGAGCGCCTCGCTCGGTCAGGCCGTCGAAGGCCAGACGGTCGAAACCCTGCCGCTCAATGGCCGCAACGTGCTCGCCCTGGTCGCGTTGGTTCCCGGCGTGGTGCCGCAAGGCAGCTCCTTCGGCAATCTCACCGGCCAGAATGTCTTCGCGGCGGGCAATTATCAGATCGATGGCGGCAACGCCAATCAGGGCTCGGTGCTCGTCGATGGCGCTCCTGTAAACACCTCCTACGGCAACACCGTGGAGCTGGTGATGGATCAGGACGTCGTCCAGGAATTCAACGTCCAGACCCACAACAACACCGCCGAATTCGGCATGTACACCGGCGGCGTCATCAACATGAGCACCAAATCGGGCACAAATGCCTTCCACGGCGAAACCTACGAGTACTTGCGCAACACCGTGCTCGACGCCAACACCTTCTTCGCCAATCGCGAGGGCACGGGCAGGCAGGCGTGGCACCAGAACCAGTTCGGCGCCAACATCGGCGGACCCATCAAGCGCGACAAGCTGTTCTTCTTCGGCGACTACCAGGGATACCGGCAGACGGAAGGCTACCCATTTCTGAACACGGTTCCTACGCCGGCGGAGTTAACAGGCGACTTCTCCGCCATCACCGCGCCCATCTACGATCCAACCACCACCTGCGGCTACAACGGCAACCCGGCGTGCGTCGCAGGCCAACCTACCCGGCAGCAGTTTTCCTATAACGGAAAACTCAACGTTATTCCCCCCAGCCGCTTGAGCGCCGTCGCCCAAAACCTGCTGGCCTTTCCTTCGACGATGCCTGGCGCCATTGCCGGCACGGGAATCTATGCGAAGCCGAATGAGGCCGGAACTATGACAGCCGAGGGTCCGGTGAACAATTTTTCCACCCTGGCCACGGCCGGCGGGCGCAACGATCAGTTCACCCTTCGCGGCGATCAGGTGTTCAGCTCCAAGCAGACGGCCTTCGAGCGGTACACCTGGTGGAAATCGGCCAACATCGGCACCCAGCCCTACGGTAACGGACTGATCACCGGCGACCCCATCTCTCCTGAGGCTTTCACCACCCAGCAGGGTGTCATCGGTGACACCTACGTCTTCAATCCCACCTCCGTCGCCGATGTGCACCTCTCTTACCTGCGTTGGAACTATGTGCGCACGCCTGCCTTTCTGGGCCTCAATGAAAGCCAGGCCTTCGGCTGGCCGGGGTACATGGATTTCGGCGCGCTCAATAATCTGCCCAAATCCACTGCTGTGCCCGTCATCAGCACCACGGGGCCCATCAGTTACACCGAAGGCTCGGCCGGCTACATCTTTTCCATCAACAACAACTACACCATCGCTTCCACATATCAGAAAATCTGGAAGCAGCACACCTTCAAGTTCGGCATCGACCTGCGCCGGTTGGAAATGAACTACTTTCAGAATAACGATCCGGGCGGCGTCTTCACCTTTGACAACGTGTTCACCTCTCAAAACGTCTCATCGCCTGGAACCACGGGCAACGGGCTTGCATCCTTTGAGCTGGGTTACGTGTCCAACAGCTCCGCGCAAACCGTGCAAACTGCGCCCCCAACCTTCCAGACCCTCTACTATCAGGGCTATTTCGCTGAAGACACCTGGGTGCCCACCAACAAGCTGACCCTCACCTTAGGGCTGCGCTACGAGGTTCCCGGCGTCTACATCGCGCGCCACGGCTGGGCCGATACGTTCAATCCCAAGGAAACCAATCCCATTCTCGGCATCCCGGGAGCTTTCGACCTCGTCAGCACGCCACAGCATCCGGAGGCCGGCGTCCGCAACGAGGTCTGGGATGACTGGTCGCCACGGTTCGGCGCGGCGTACCGCGTCACCAACGGCACGGTGGTCCGGGCCGCTTGGGGCAAGTTCGTCATTCCCGCCGACCTGCAATTCCCCGAGGCGCCTCTCCAGGCCGGCGTCAACTTCCTCAATAACCTCATGGTGAGCACCACCAACGGCGAGGAGACGCCCAATAACTACCAAAACGGGGTATATACCACCGCCAACACGCTGGACAATCCTTACCCGAACGGACTGGTGGCGCCGCCCCATCGCAATTCGGATTACCAGCAAATCCTGCTGGGCGGCAATCCCCAGGCCCTCTACGCCAACGAGCCCAACGGCGAAACCTATCAGTGGAACGTGTCTGTCGAGCACGAGTTTCCCATGGGCGTAGCCCTCACGGCAACCTACTCCGGGTTGCGTGGCGATCATCTTCCCATGAGCTTCTCCATCAATCCGCTTTCGGATAGCGTGATTGCGCAAGCAGCCGCCGATCCCAACTGCTCCACCGGCAATTTCAGTAGCTGCTTCCTCAACCAACAGATGGCGAATCCGTTTTACCCCACCATCACGCAGGGCATTCTCAAAAATCCCACGGTGACCCAGAACCAGCTCGACCGACCCTTCCCGCAGTACGGAAGCCTCGGTAACAGCGGACAATATATCGGCATCAGCAATTACAACGCGCTGGAGCTCAAGCTGCAGAAGCGCATGTCGAATGGCGGCACGATCCTGGGCTCGTATGCCTTCTCCAAGCTGATGACCAACGCCGAGTATCTGACTTCCTGGCTGGATTCGACCACGACGGCCGGCCCGCAAGACTATAACAACATCCCCGGTGAATACTCACTGTCGAGCTTCGACGCCCGCCAGCGCCTCGTGGTCAGTTATCGCTATCAGTTGCCCATCGGGAACGGCCAGTTGTTGCTCTCGCACCTCAATGGAGTGGCCAACGAGCTGATCGGCGGCTGGGGCCTGGAAGGCATCAGCACCTTCCAGGAAGGTTATCCGCTGGGCATCTCTGACGTAACCAATGACCTCTCCACTTATGCGTTCCAAGGCACGCAAAGACCCAACGTGGTTCCCGGCTGCGCCAAAAAGCTGAGCGGATCGATCTACAGTCGCTTGGGTGGACCGGCGCCGCAGACGTATTTTGATACCAGTTGCTTTGAAAGTCAGACCATTTCCAGCAGCCCCGTCTTCAATCCCTTCGCGTATGGCGACGAATCGCGAACCGACAATACTTTGCGCACGCCGGGCGTGGCCGACTGGGATATGTCGCTGTTCAAGAATTTCCCCATCAGGGAATACGCCACCCTCGACTTTCGTGTGGAAGCCTTCAACCTCTTCAACCGTGTCCAGTTCGGCAACCCGAACAACCAGGTTGGCAATTCCGAATTCGGTTGGATTACATCCCAATACAATAACCCTAGAATCCTACAAATAGCGGGTCGAGTGACCTTCTAAACTCCACCGCAGCCTGCCGCCCCTCACGGCGGCAGGCATCTATTTATCGGCCAGAGAAGCGGCTGTTAGAATAACCCCACTGCGTCTATCCCGTGCAGACAGTTCGGGCGCGGCCGATCAAGATGAAGTTTCTGCGCCTCTCAACGCGTTCTGTTCTCCTCTGCGGAACTTTGTTGACGACCGCCCCCGCACTCGGTCCTCCGGTATCTTCTGCATCGACCGCACAAAACGCGCCGCCGCATCCTTCGCGCGCAGCCTCCGCGGCAAGTCCTGACTCGTCGGGCTATGTCGATCCCGCCGTTTGCGCCGAGTGCCATCAAAAAATCGCGCAATCCTATGGCGCCACCGGCATGGGCCGATCCTTCAGCCTTCCCAACGTTGCCGCCCTGCACGCGGAGTTCAACGGCGCTAGCGTCTATAATCAGCCCTCGGACATGCACTACACCTTGCTCGAGCGCGACGGCAAGCTGTTCGAGAGGCGTTATCAGATCGGCTATCGCGGCCAGCAGACGAACATCGTTGACGAGCAAGTCGACTACGTCATCGGCTCCGGCAACCACGCCCAAACCTTTCTCCATCGCGACTCCGAAGGACAGCTCATCGAACTGCCCGTAACTTGGTACGCCGAGCGCGGCGGCGATTGGGCGATGAGCCCGGGTTACGACCGGCCCGACCAGGAAGATTTCCGGCGCGCCATTCCCGGCGAATGCATGTTCTGTCACAACGCCTATCCGCGGCCGTTGGCCGGATTCAATCCCGCCGGCCTCGACCCGCCTGCGTTCCCCAAAACCCTGCCCGCGGGGATCGATTGCCAGCGCTGCCACGGGCCGGGCCGCGCGCACGTTGAGGCCGCCCGCTCCCGCGGCCCCGTCGACGCCATTCGCGCGGCCATCGTCAATCCCGCACGTCTCAACCGCGACCGCCAACTCGAAGTTTGCATGCAGTGCCACCTGGAAACCAGCAGCAGCCACATGCCAAACGAGATTCGGCGGTACAACCGCGCCCTATTCTCCTTTCGGCCCGGCCAGCCACTGGGCGACTACAAGATCTACTTCGATCCTGTATCGAACCAGAAGAACGACCGCTTCGAGATTGCGCACGCCGCCTACCGGCTGCGCATGTCGGCGTGTTTCCGCCACAGCCAGATGACCTGCATCACCTGCCACGATCCGCACAGGAGCTACCGCGCGCCGGACATGGTGCAGCGCTACCTGGCCGTGTGCCAAAGCTGTCATGAGGGCGTGAAGCACACCGTCGCGCCGCCAGCGGGCGAAAACTGCCTCACCTGCCACATGCCGCAACGGCGCACCGACGACGCCGTTCACGTAGTGATGACCGATCACTACATCCAGCGCACGAAACCGGACCGCGATCTCGTCGCCCCCAAACCCGAAGTGATCGATGAGCAGGACCGGCTGGGCATCGTCCTCTACTACCCGCCTCAGTTGCCTCCCACAGCGGAGAACGAGCTATATGTGGACTTAGCCGAAGCCGAGGACGGATCGCAAGGTGGGCAGGCAATCGCGCGCCTGCAGGAAGCCATCGCCAAGTACGGTCCCACCGCTCCCGAGTTCTACTTCGAACTCGCCCACGCCTACTCCAAGACGCGACAATACGGGGACGCGGTGCGCTGTTACGAAGAGGCGCTGCGACGTCATCCCGTGTATCCGGCGGCGTCCAAGGAACTCGCCGTAGCGCTCGTCGCCGAAGGCAAAATGCCGCCCGCTGAAGAGGTCCTGAGCCGGGCCGCGGCCGCTTCCCCTGATGACGATCAATTGCTCGCCGATCTGGGCAATCTCTATCAGCGCCAAGGGCGCGTCTCCGATGCTCGCCGCATCTTGTTGCGTACTTTGGCTCTGAATCCGACGCTGGCCCAGGCGGAAAACCTCCTCGGCCTGCTGGCAATCCGCGATAAAGATCGGCAGGATGCGGAAAAGTGGCTGCGCGCGGCGATACGTGACAACCCGGACTTGGCCGAAGCGCACAGCAACCTGGGCAACCTGCTGAGCGGAACCGGCGACTACGAGCAAGCCGCATACCAGTTCCAGCGCGCCATCCGCGCGGATTCACAATATGCGGCGGCACACCATGGCTACGGGCTCATGCTTGAGCTCATGCATTCCTACGATCAGGCCCTCGATCAGCTCGAGCAGGCCGCGCGTCTCGATCCTGGCGATGCGCAAACCCATGGCGACCTCGCCGATCTGCTCGCCGCCCGCGGCCAGTTGCCGGAAGCTGAGACGCAATACGAAATGGCGCTTGCAAGCGCGCCTGGCGCCGGCGATCTGCACGCCAGCCTTGGCGAGGTTCTGGCGGCCGAAGGAAAGCAGGCCGAAGCCGGGCAGCAATTCGCCAAGGCGATCGCCCTCAACCCCAATCTTTACGAAGCCCAACTGGGTTTGGCCACGGTGCTGGCCAGGGAGGGTCAGACCGCTGCGGCGCGCCTCCACTGCCAAAAAGCGGCTGAAAGCCCCGATCCATCGTTGCGCGGCGCCGCCCTCGGCCTGCTCCGCCAGTTAGGGAACTGAGTCGCGCTGCCCCTTACCCATGGAAAGAATGCGTCATGGATTTCCGCGGCCATGCATTTCAGCGGTTGACTTCTCTTGCAACCGCTTGTTAGGATTAAGCGCGCAAAATTGCTTGCGTATTATGCAATATCCTGACCACCAGTTTTGCAGCTTGCCTGGCCACGCGACCATACGCCGCATGAGCTCCCGTGAGCGCGGCGGTCAAGAACAGCGGGTAGAGTGGCCGCCCGCCTGATTTCGCGGTGAGAGGTTCTTTCCAGCGCATTTGCCGCCGGTTTGCCCGGGCTGTTGCCTTCGCGGGCGCCCGCAGTGAAATAAAGGGGGAATAACATGAGGGTGAGGCTATATTGGTTCGCTGCAACGTCGCTGGCCTTGGCCGCAGGCGCAGTCATGCTGGTGGCGGGCCCAAGAGCAGCCGCGAAAGCCGGAAGCGCGTCGGCAGCGGCGCCCTACAGCACCTGGCGCGAATACGGAGGCAGTCCGGACGACGCGCAATACTCGGCGCTGAAGCAGATCGACCGCTCCAATGTGGCCCAGTTGCGGCAGGTGTGGTTTTACCCCGCCGGCAACAACGGATTCCGCTACGGCTCCAATCCGATCGTGATCCACGGCGAAATGTACGTCGTCGGTAAGAACAACAGCGCGGTCGCGCTCGATGCAGCCACGGGCAAAGAGATTTGGGTTCACGATTTCGGCAAGGTGACCAACTTTAACAGCCGCGGGCTGGTTTATTGGCAGAATCAGGACGGTTCAGACCGCCGCATCCTCTGCGTCGTCAACAATACGCTCACCGCCATCGACGCGCGCTCCGGAAAAACCATCGATTCTTTCGGCGACAACGGCAGCGTAGATTTGCGCGTGGGGCTGGGCCGTGATCCCACGACCATCCGCCAGATTGGATCGCAGACGCCGGGAAGGATCTACGGAGATTTGATTCTTGAGGGCTCCGCAACCGGCGAAGAATATGAGTCGCCACCGGGCGATTTGCGCGCCTACAACGTGATCACGGGCCAAATGGCATGGATCTTCCACACCGTTCCGCATCCGGGCGAGCCCGGCTACGACACCTGGCCCGCCGATGCTTGGAAGTACATCGGCGGCACGAACACCTGGGGCGAAATCTCTCTCGACGCCAAGCGCGGCGTCGCTTACTTCCCCACTGGTTCGCCCACCTACGATTTTTATGGCGCCGACCGCAATGGCGCCGATCTCTACTCTGACTGCATCCTCGCCATCGACGCCCGCACCGGCAAACTGATTTGGCACTATCAGACCACCCATCACGATCTGTGGGACTACGATCTGATGGTCGGCCCCAAGCTGCTCACCGTCAACCACGATGGCCATAAAGTTGACATCCTGGCCCAAGCCGGCAAAAACGGCTTCCTCTATGTGTTGAACCGCGAGACCGGCAAGCCCATCTGGCCCATCGTCGAGCGGCCCGTGCCCAAATCCGACATGCCTAACCAGGTCGCGTGGCCCACGCAACCTTTCCCCACTGTGATTCCGCCCTTCGCGCGCCAGAAGTTTACCGCCGACGAAGTGGATCCCTACATCGCGGCTCCCAAGGAACGCGAAGCCATCCGCGCTGAAGTGGCGGCAGCCCGCAACTTCGGCATCTACACGCCGGTTGACACCGGGGACACCATCGAAATGCCCGGCAACAACGGCGGCGCCAACTGGGGATCGGCGGCCGTTGATTCCAACAAGGGCCTCTTCTTCGTTCTCTCCAAAGACGCTCCTTCCATGTTGCAACTCGAGCCCAAGCCCCCACGGCGCCAGATCACTGGCTCTCCTGAGACCAAAGGCCAGGTTGTGTATCTGCAAAACTGCAGGATGTGCCACATGGCCAATATGGCCGGGCAGCCGCCTTCGATTCCATCGCTGGTCGGAGCCGTCGATCGTGTTGGGGAAAATCAGGTGCGCAGCGTGGTGCGGGGCGGCTTGGGATCGATGCCGGCCATCACTGGGTTGGATTCGTCGGATTTGGACAACCTGATCGCTTATCTCCGTCATCCGCAAGAGGCCCATGTTCCGCCCGACATTCTCGCTTCCATCATGGCTCCGCACGTGCAGCCGCCGCGCCTTGCCCCGCCCGGCACACGTTACTGGACTGGCTACGGCTACATGAACTCCACTGACGGCTTGCCGGCCATCGGGCCGCCGTGGTCCGCGCTCACCGCCTACGACCTGAACACTGGAACCATCAAGTGGCAGGTTCCCTTCGGCGGCGTAACCCGCCTCGAGGACATGGGCATTACCAACACCGGCAGCTTCTGGCCGCGCGGCGGCATTGCGGTCACGGCGAGCGGGCTTATCTTCGGCGGAGCTAAATCGGATGGAACCATGCGCGCCTACGACGAAATGACCGGAAAGGTCTTGTGGGAATCGAAAATTGCCGCTGACCCCGAGGGTACCCCGGCCGTATATGAGGTCGCCGGCCGCGAGTATCTTGTGATGAGCGCGAGCCAGCGGCCCACCAAAATCGCCCTCTCACCCGGGGGCGGCATGGTTCCGGCACAATCGAACGGTGAAGGGTCCACCACTCAGGGCTACTATGTGTTCGCGCTCCCCGAAGGCGCGGGCGAAAGCCACTGACCCCATCGGCGCGTAGACGCTGCAACCCGGCGTCTGCGCCTCCAGCCCCGCCAGGCTGCGCAACGGCTTTTCTACAAATACATAAACTGACTATTTCTAGAGAAAAAATGAGAAGGCGCGGAGATGCGCCGCCCAGGCAGCGCATGCCCGCACCTTTTCGGGAGAATCGGCTTTCTACTTCCCTACCCAGCCGCCATCCACATAGAACGACTGGCCCGTCACATAGCTGGCTTCATCTGAAGCCAGAAAGGCCGCCACGGTCCCAATCTCGCACGGCTGGCCCGGACGACCCATCGAGATTTGGCCCAGCACTCCGCTCAGAAGATCGGGACGCTTCATCACCCAATCCACCATCGGCGTCTCAATCAGTCCCGGATGAATGCAATTCACGCGAATGCCCATCGGGGTCACCTCGGCGGAAATGTTGCGCGTCAGCGCCTCGATGGCCAGTTTGCTGGGAGCGTAATGGCTGCGCCCCGGCAGGATGCGCGCCGCTTGAATAGAACCAATATTGACAATCACCCCCGGCCGCTTGGCGGCGATAGCGCGCCGGCAGAACACCTGTGAGCACAACCAGCCGCTCCTCAGGTTCACCGTGGTGACATCGCGCCACTGTTCGTCGGTCATCTCCAAAAAGGGAACAATGGTCTCGATGCCGGCGTTGTTCACAAGGATGTCGATGGCGCCCATCTCGCTCCAGGCGCGCTCGAACATAGCTTCAACCTCCTCCCGATTCGAGGCGTCCGCCCGAATGACCATCGCGCGGCGACCCTTGCCCCGCACCCATTCCGCCAGCGCGTTGGCTTGCGCATTGCAGTTGATGTCGTTGATCACGACATCGGCCCCTTCGCCTGCCATCGCTTCGGCAATGCCCTTTCCGATTCCCTGGGCTGCCCCTGTCACCAACGCGACTTTGTTTGCCAGTTTCATTCCCATTTCACCCTTGACGCTGAAACGGTCATCCCTGCACCGGCGCCCGCCAGCTCTCTAGTTAGTGGATGGTCCAACCGCCATCCACCATCAGCACGTGCCCGACAACCATGTCAGCCATGTCGCTGGCCAGAAACAGCACCGCGCCCACCAGGTCCTCCGGCTGATTCCAGCGACCGCGCGGAAGCATCTCAGTGGTCGCCCATTCCTTGTAGCCCGGCCGCTCCAGAATATTTCTGCGCGACTCCGTTTCCGTGATGCACGGCGCCACCACATTCACCACCACGCCGTCATGAGCCCATTCCAGAGAAAGCGCGCGCGCAAGATGATGCACTCCCGCTTTGGCGGCCGCATACACCGAGCGTTTCTTGAAGCCTATCTCGCCGAAGTTCGAACCGATATTGATGATTCTGCCTCCGCCCTGCGGAATCATGATGCGCGCCGCGGCCTGGCAGGCGAAAAACACGCTCTTGAGCGACGCCGCCATGGTCTTGTCATACTCTTCCTCGGTCACCTCCAACGCCAGCGTCGTGCCCGTCCATCCCGCGTTGTTCACCAGAATGTGGATAGCTCCGAACTTCTCCTTGGCTGCTTCCATCAGGGCGGTCAACTGCGTGGGTTGGGAGACGTCGGTAGGCACGATGATGACTTGACGGCCCAGCGCTTCGATTTCCGCACGCACTTTTTCGATCGCATCCATGTTGCCCACGGGGTGTTTGGCCAGCACCAGGTGCGCTCCGGCTTGCGCCAATCCCAGTGCGATGGCGCGTCCTATGCCCTGCGAAGCCCCGGTTACGATCGCAATTCGGTCCTTCAACCCAAAGCTTGAGTAATCCATTTTCTGGTGCGTACCTTCCTTCGGAGATCGCCATTGGGACCGGTGGCCCCGGGGAAATCGGGAACCCGAATCGCGACATTGCATTTTAAGAGATTAATGTTGCATATCGTGCATCAAATGAAACCATCATCCACTTTTGAACCGGCCTCGTCAAGTCATTCTACGGCGTGCCTTTCCGGCCTTTCAACAAAATCGCTTTTCCTGATTTCAGGAAGGGCGGCGAAAGTTCACGCGCGGGCTCTCGAATACCGCCGGGGATAGAGAATCCCGGCTGAAATCGTTCTTTCCGCGGTGCAACGGCGCAGGCCGGAAATCAGCGCCGGCGCGTTTGCCACCCCCGGCCCAAAGTCCTCTCGCGCGGCGCCGCGAACGCCCCGCCAGGCCAGTGAGCCTCCACTCGCGAAGATCCCGGGCGCCGCTACTTGACATGGCTCGGGCCGAAGATGCACAGTGGTTGCGTACATCGCATTCTCCATTGTGCAAAGGGAAATTCCTCGCCCTCGGGAAAGTGAATATTCGGGCGATCCTGGACCTCATGGAAAGCCGGCAGATTCACGGCATGATGATAGCGGAGTTGGATAACTTGAACGCCTGCGACCCAGAGCCGATTCCACCGCATCAGTTGATGGGTGAAACGGTGAGTTATCTTAAATCTATGGGGGTGAAATTCCGCATCTGAGCATCCAATTATGCCGACCACGCCAACCAAGAGTCCCCAAGCGCCCTTTATCCAAAGCCTGGATCGCGGACTGGCGATTCTGCAGTTGGTAGCCCGTTCCAAGCAGCCCGTCTCCCTGGGGGAACTGGCCGATCTGCTGAACATCGACCGCAGCAGCGCCTTCCGCCTGGCGCACACGCTGCGCCGCCGTGGCTTTCTGTCCTGCCCGCCCGGCCGCAAGGATTATGTTCTTGGCTCATCGATGTGGACCCTTTCGCGCCAATACGATTGGAGCAACATGCTGGTCAAGGTGGCCCACCCCGAGCTGGGGCTCCTGGCCAAGCAGATCAATGAAACCGCCCATCTGGCCATCCGCGAAGGAAAGCACGCGCTTTTCATCGATTCCGCCCACGCCACGCACGTGCTCGCCGTCGCCGGCCAGATCGGGGAACTTGTGCCCCTCTATTGCACCGCGCACGGCAAAGCCCTCATCGCCGACGCCGACGAACGCGAGCTGCGCGCGCTGCTTGGAGCCGGTCCGCTGCAAATGTATACACGCTCCAGCATCACCGGCATCAAGGCCCTGGCCCGGGAGTGCGCCGCCGTCCGCGAGCGCGGCTACGCCACGGACGAGTCGGAGTTCGCTCCCGATTTGCGCTGCATCGCCGCCCCAATTCGCTTTGATGACGGTATCGTCGGCTCCATAGGCATCTCCGCGCCCGCCTCGCGCTTCTCCAAGGAGCTTTACCCGGAATATGGTGAAAAGATTTGCAACGTAGCCGCGCGCATCGGCCACGCCCTCGCCCAGACCGGCTCCAAGGTGTGACTCCCTCCACGGAAGCTTCGAGCCCAAGCTTTTTCTCGCGCCGTCGCGGAGGATTCTTCAGGCTTTGCGCATCCATTTTTTGCGCGTGAAAAAATTCGCTTTCGCCTCTGGCCATTCCTGGTCGATATGCTATATTTGCAATATTAATTGCATGATATGCAACGCATGCAGGATAGATTCCTATGCCGGCCTCGATTCTCGATTTTGAATTGGACCCCTCCACCCTGCGCTATGTCGGCCTCGGCCTGCAACGGCCGGAGTGCATCCTCGCCGAGCCCGACGGCTCGCTCTGGGTCGCGGACGCCCGCGGCGGTGTGGCGCATCTTCAGCCCAACGGAGGCCAGCGAATCATCGCGCAGCGCCATTCCGGCCACTTCGCAGGCGTGGAGAGCGAAGCTTCGCGCTACCTCGAGGGCACCCTCCCCAACGGTCTGGCCTTCGCCGCCAATGGCGACATCCTCATCGCCAACTTCGGGACCGACCGCCTGGAGGTAATGACCCGCGAGGGCGAATCGCGCGTGTTGGCCGACCATATCGACGGCCAGCCCATCGGCAAAGTGAATTTCGTGCTACGCGATTCGAAAAACCGCATCTGGATTACGGTCTCCACCCGCATCAAAAACTGGATGCACGCCCTGCGCCCGGACCTGCCCGACGGCTACATCGCGCGCTACGTCGATGGCGCCTTCCGCATCGTGGCCGAGGGCTTCCATTTCACCAACGAGATTCGCATGGACGCCCGCGAGGAGTATGTGTATGTCGCCGAAACCACGGGCGGCTGCATCAGCCGGTTGCGCGTCTACGCGGACGGTTCGCTGGGCGAGCGCGAAGTCTTCGGGCCCTCGAGCCTGGGCAAGGGAGCCTGGCCCGACGGCATCGCCTTCGACAACGGCGGCAACCTGTGGGGAACGATGGTTTACTCCGACAAGCTTTTCGTCCTCAGCCCGCAAGGCGACCTGCGCGTACTCCTCGACGAGGGCGACCAGGACAAGGTGGATGCGCTGGAGCAGGCCTTCTTCGCCAACCAGGTGAACGAGCAGGTTCTGTTCGCCACCGGAAAGGGCGTTGCACCGTGGATGGCCAGCGTCACCTTTGGAGGTCCCGACCTCCAGACGCTCTACATCGGCTCCCTGCGCGCCAGCCGTATTCCCTACTTTCGCGCCCCGCTGCCCGGCCTGCCCATGGTGCACTGGAAACAATCCCGATGAAGCCACGCTAATTGTCAATTCGGGCCGCATTGAGCAGCGCCGCAAGGTATTTATCGAATTTCTTCTCGAATCGCTCTTTGGGCACCGAGATTCCCAGGACGAATCGCCCTCCCAAGCCCTGGACTGGCACGGCCAGGCACTGCAGCCCCTCGTAAAACTCTTCATTATCGACGGCGTAGCCGCGAGCCCGGATTTCCTCCAGTTCCTTCTCCAGTGTTTCCCGATCCGCGATGGTGTTGTTCGTCCTTCGTTCGAGGGGATGTTTGGCCAGATAGGCTTCCCGGAGCGACGGATCAACAAGGGCCAGCAACAACTTTCCCGCCGCCCGGGCGTGGGCGTAGCCGCTATAACCCTGCGGAACCTTCGCCGCCGCTACGGGCGCATGGCCGGCGGCGGTTGCCAGCGCAACGATTTCCCCGTCAACCCATCCGCCGGCGTGGGCGGTTTCGCCGATAGCGGCCACAATCGACCGAACCTTCCGCGCTAGTTGCTCGGGCGGCGCCAGTTGCCGATGAAACCCCTCGGCGATCGACACTGCCGCCAGCCCCAGCACATAGCGATTGCTCTCGTTCTTGCGAATGATGCCGGTACCCAGCATGGTATGGATCAGGTGGTAGGTCACCTGGCGCGAAAGGCCCACCTGCTTCATGATTTCCTTGGCTCTCAGGCCGTCGGCGCTATCGGACACCGCAAGCAGGATCGAAACCGTCCGCACAGCGGATTGTATCCGCGGCTTTCGTTCGACCTTCTCCGCCAACAAGAGCCTTCCGTCGCCACTTTCATCCAGCAGACGTTTCGCACGCGCGAGCACTGCGTCCTTGCCTCCATTGCAGGTTGCGTCACTCATTCCTCAAAGTTCGCGAGCGGCAAAAAACGCCAAGAGACGCATCGAGATTTGCTGTGGCTCAAAAAACTGATAGTTCATCACATATTGTACATGCATCACCGATTCGCAGGTTCCCGACCGCTTGTTTTGGCGCCGACACGGGCCCGCTTTCGACGCATTGGCTTATCCATCAAAAGTCGAAAAGTTTCGAATCACGCGATGAACAGCTCATCCGCTGTTTGCGTGGTGGATCGAACTTGAGGGCTGCTTCACGGGTCTGGAAGCAACGGGAACGCACACCCGGGCGGCGCGCCGCGGCAGTAGGATAAGGAGCGGAGGTAAGTCCGATGCTTATTGTTCACGTGCACGTGCGGGTCAAACCCGAGTCGGTTGCGGACTTCAGGCAGGCCACCATCGAAAACGCTCGCTCGAGTGTTCAAGAACCTGGCATCGCGCGCTTCGACGTGATCGAACAGCAGGACGATGCGACACGGTTCGTGCTGGTCGAGGTCTATCGCACGCCGGAAGCGGCGGCTGCGCACAGAGAGACAGCTCACTACGCAAAGTGGCGCGATGCGGTCGCGCCAATGATGGTCGAGCCGCGGCAAAGAACGCAGTACAACGCCGTCTTCCCTGATGTCCAGGGTTGGTAGAATCATGCGCTTCGAGTTTGCGACCGCGACGCGGATTGTCTTCGGCGAGGGCACATCCGCCACCCTCCCTGAACTGGTTCGCAGCTTCGGCGCCCACCCGCTGGTGGTGACCGGGGCCTCGACTGAGCGCGCGGCAGCGCTTGTCTCGGCGCTCTCGGCGGAAACGTTTGCGGCGCCCGAGGAGCCGACGGTCGACCTGATCCGCGAGGGCGCACGACACGCTCAGAAGTCTTCCTGCGATGTTGTCGTCTCGCTAGGCGGGGGCAGCGCCATTGACGCCGGCAAAGCGATTGCCGCCATTGCCACCAACGGTGGCGAGCCGCTCGACTTTCTCGAGGTGGTGGGAAAGGGTCGCGGCCTTGTGGCCTCGCCGTTGCCATTCATCGCGGCGCCGACCACGGCCGGCACGGGCAGCGAAGTCACCCGCAACGCTGTGCTCGCAGCGACGCAGCACGGCGTGAAAGCGAGCTTGCGGAGCCCACTCATGCTGCCGCGGGTCGCGCTGGTCGATCCCGGGCTGACCTACGCGCTGCCCCCGACGATCACCGCATTCACCGGCCTTGACGCCCTTACCCAACTCATCGAGCCGTATGTCAGCGCACGCGCCAACCCCCTGGTGGACGCAATTTGCCTCGATGGCATCGGGCGCGTGGCCGGTGCTCTGCGCCGCGCATACCACGACGGCGCGGATCAGGAAGCGCGCCGCGACATGGCCCTGGCAAGCCTCTTCGGCGGCTTGGCGCTGGCCAACGCCGGACTGGGCGTGGTGCACGGCTTCGCGTCGCCGCTGGGAGGTTCCGGGAAGGCGCCGCACGGCGCGCTCTGTGCGGCGCTGTTGCCACACGGCATGGCGGCCAACGTGGCCGCGTTGCGGGCTCGCGCGCCGCGGCATCCCGCCCTGGAACGCTACGCCACCATCGCGCGCCTGCTAACCGGCCGGAATGAAGCAAGCGCGGAGGATGGCGTCGACTGGGTGCGCGCGCTATGCGTCGAGCTCAACATCCCTGCATTGCGCGCCTGGGGGGTCACCGAAGCCGATTTGCCCGGGATAGTCGAGAAGGCGGCGCGCGCCAGCAGCATGCAGGCCAATCCGCTTCCGCTCACGGGCGAGGAACTGCTTGCGGTGGTGATGGCGGCGCGATAAGGGTTAGCTTTACGCTTACCAAAGTCTGACGCCTGGACAGGAGGGGGCTTTTCACGCCAAATGAAGGGCCCGGCTCGCGCCGGGCCTCGCCTGGTTGAACACTGCTGCAAAGGACCGCCTGAACAGCCTGTCCTGAGCGACGTCGAAACAGCCAGTCCTACTCCGCCGCCAACTCCTCGGCTTCGCCCTCCTGCCGCATGAGTTCGAGTTCGCGTTCCGCGGCTTCGATCTCCGCGGTAACTTCCTGCTGCACCCGCGCCGCCGCTTCTTCAAGCTCAGGCGAAAGCTGCACGTTGCGGTAGTACTCGAGGCCCGTGCCCGCGGGAATCAGCCGCCCCACGATCACGTTCTCTTTCAAGCCGCGCAGGTTGTCCACCGCGCCGTTAATGCTGGCTTCGGTAAGCACGCGCGTCGTCTCCTGGAAGCTGGCCGCGGAAATGAAGCTGTCCGTTGAGAGCGAGGCCTTGGTGATGCCCAGCAGCAGCGGGCGCCCGATCGGCGGGCGGCCTCCGTTTGTAGCCACCCGTTCGATCTCCTCCTTAAAGCGGAAGCGGTCCACCTGCTGTTCGAGCAGGAAACTGGAATCGCCCACTTCGTCGATCCGCACCCAGCGCAGCATCTGCCGCACAATTACTTCGATGTGCTTGTCCGAGATGGCCACTCCCTGCAGCCGGTAGACCTCCTGAATTTCGTTCACGAGGTAGGCCTGCAGCTCCTTTTCGCCTAGCACGGCGAGAATGTCGTGCGGGTTCAAGGGCCCGTCCATCAGCGGATCGCCGGCGCGCAGCCGCTCACCCTCCTGCACGTTAACGTGAATGCCGCGCGGCACCGAGTATTCCTTCTCGTCGCCGTTGTCGGCGGTGACGTAAATCTTGCGCTGGCCCTTGGAGACTTCGCCGAATCGAACCACGCCATCGATTTCCGATATGATCGCCGTCTCGCGCGGCTTGCGCGCTTCAAAGAGCTCCACCACGCGGGGTAGACCGCCGGTGATGTCCTTGGTGCGCGTCGACTCCTTAGGAATCTTCGCCAGCACATCGCCGGGACCCACCTCGTCGCTGTCCTGCACCATCAGGTGAGCTCCGCGCGGCAGCAGATACCGCTTGTGGCCCTTGGCGCCTTTGATGGCGATCGCCGGCTGCCGCTTTTCGTCGGGTGAATCGGCGACCACCCAGCGCGAGAGGCCGGTTACTTCGTCCACTTCTTCATTGAGGGTGATGCCTTCCTGCAGGTCCTTGAACTGCACCGTGCCGCCGATCTCAGTGAGAATGGCGTAGGTGTAGGGATCCCACTCGGCCAGCACTTCGCCCAGCTTGACGGTGGAGCCTTCCTTGACGCGCAGGCGCGCACCGTAAACCACCTGGTAGCGCTCCTTCTCACGGCCGCGCTCGTCCACAATGGCGATTGAGCCGGAGCGGTTCATCGCCACCAGCGCGCCGTCCTTGCTCTCCACGGTGTTCAGGTTGATAAAGCGCACAAAGCCGTTATTCTTGGCGTCGAGCCGCGAACGGTCGGTCACGCGGCTGGCCGTGCCGCCCACGTGGAAGGTGCGCATGGTCAATTGCGTGCCCGGCTCGCCGATCGACTGCGCCGCGATCACGCCCACCGTCTCGCCCAGTTCCACCATGCGGCCCGAGCCCAGGTTGCGTCCGTAACACAACGCGCAAACCCCGCGCCGCGATTCGCAGGTGAGCACGGAGCGGATCTTCACCTTCTCCACGCCCGCGCCCTGAATCGCGGAGGCGATGTCTTCGTCGATGGGCTGGTTCACTTCCACAACCACATTGCCGTCGTAGTCCTTGATCCGCTCCAGCGAAACGCGGCCGATGATGCGGTCGCGCAGCGGCTCGATGATCTCGCCCGATTCGACGATCGATCCCACGTAAATGCCTTCCATCGTGCCGCAGTCGTGCTCGGTGACGATCACGTCCTGCGCCACGTCCACCAGGCGGCGGGTCAGGTAGCCGGAGTCGGCCGTCTTGAGCGCCGTGTCCGCCAGGCCCTTGCGCGCGCCGTGCGTGGAGATGAAATATTCCAGCACTGTGAGCCCTTCGCGGAAGTTTGCCGTGATCGGCGTCTCGATCACTTCTCCCGAAGGCTTGGCCATGAGTCCGCGCATGCCGCTGAGCTGGCGAATCTGCTGCTTCGATCCGCGCGCGCCGGAATCGGCCATGATGTAAATCGGATTCATGGCCCCTTCATCGTCGGCCCGCTTCATGTTCGAGAACATCTCGTCCGCCACCTGGTCCGTAACCGCCGACCACATCTGGATGACCTTGTTCTGCCGTTCGCCGTTGGTGATGGCGCCGTCCATGTACTGCTTCTGGACTTCGATCACCTTCTTGTCGGCTTCGTCCACCACCTTGTACTTGCTCTCCGGGATCACCATGTCGTCCAGGCCCACGGAAAGCCCCGAGCGCGTGGCGTACTGAAAGCCCAGCGCCTTGATGCGGTCCAGCATACCCACCGTCGTCTCCAGGCCCAGGTTCTGATTGCAGTAGTTCACCAATTGCCCGATGCCCTTCTTCTTGAGCAGCCCGTTGATGAACGGCATGCCCGCTGGCAGCGCGTCGTTGAGGATCACGCGGCCCACAGTGGTGGAGATGTACTCCTTGTCGAAATCCACCGGCTCGGTGTGCGTCAGGTCCTGATCGTCGTACGCGGTGGTCATGTCAAGCACCCTGCCCGTATAGCGCAACCGGATCGGCGACAGCGTTTCCAGCTCCTTGGCTTCGAGCGCCATCAGGATCTCTTCGGTGTTGGCGAAAACCCGCCCTTCGCCCTTGGCCCCGTTCTTGGCCTTGGTGAGGTAATAGAGTCCCAGCACCATATCCTGGGTGGGCACAGTGATAGGCTGGCCCGACGCCGGCGACAGAATGTTGTGCGAAGCCAGCATCAGCACGCTGGCCTCGATCTGCGCCTCGGGCGACAGCGGAATGTGCACCGCCATTTGATCGCCGTCGAAGTCGGCGTTGAACGCCGTGCACACCAGTGGGTGAATCTTGATGGCCTTGCCCTCTACCAGCACCGGCTCAAAAGCCTGAATGCCGAGGCGGTGCAGGGTGGGCGCGCGATTGAGCAGCACGGGGTGATCTTTGATCACTTCCTCAAGAATGTCCCACACCACCGGTTCCTGCATCTCCACCATTTCTTTCGCTTGCTTGATGGTGGTGCACTGGCCGGTCTGCTCCAGGCGGTGATAGATGAAAGGCTTAAACAGCTCGAGCGCCATCTTCTTTGGCAGGCCGCACTGGTGCAGCTTCAGATCCGGACCGACCACGATCACCGAGCGGCCGGAGTAGTCCACGCGCTTGCCCAACAGATTCTGCCGGAAACGCCCCTGCTTGCCCTTCAGCGTGTCGCTCAGCGACTTTAATGGGCGGTTATTGGCCCCGCGCAGCACGCGCCCGCGGCGGCCGTTGTCGAACAGAGCGTCCACCGCCTCCTGCAACATGCGCTTTTCGTTCCGCACAATCACTTCCGGCGCATGCAGGTCCATCAACTTTTTCAGCCGGTTGTTGCGGTTGATCACGCGGCGATAGAGATCGTTCAAATCCGAAGTGGCGAAGCGGCCGCCATCGAGCGGCACCAGGGGACGCAGCTCGGGCGGTATCACCGGCAGCACGTCGAGAATCATCCACTGCGGCTTGTTGTTGCTTTTGCGGAAGGCCTCCACCACCTTGAGCCGCTTGGCGTATTTCAGCTTTTTCTGCGCCGAGCTCTCGCTCTTCATCCGCTCGCGCAACTCCATCCCCAATTCATCCACGTTGACGCGCTTCAGCAGCTCCTTGATCGCTTCGGCACCCATCATGGCCTTGAAACCGGAAGGCCGGAACTGCTGATCGAGCTCGCGGAATCGCACTTCGTCCTTGATGATTTCGCGCTCGCGCACCGGCGCGTCGCCGGGATCGACCACCACGTAGGACTCGAAGTAGAGTATGCTCTCCAAGTCGCGCAGTGAAATGTCGAGCAGGTGCCCGATGCGCGACGGCAGGCCCTTGAAAAACCACACGTGCGAGCAGGGCGAGGCCAGCTCGATGTGGTCCATGCGCTCGCGCCGCACTTTGCTCACCGTCACTTCCACGCCGCACTTGTCGCAGATCACGCCGCGATGCTTCATGCGCTTGTATTTGCCGCACAAGCACTCCCAATCCGTCACCGGGCCGAAGATGCGGGCGCAGAACAGCCCATCGCGCTCTGGTTTGAAGGTGCGGTAATTGATGGTTTCCGGCTTGGTGACCTCGCCATGCGACCAGCTCCGGATTTTCTCCGGAGAAGCCAGCATGATGCGGATTGCGTCGAAATCGGTGATGGGGCTGGTAAGCTCAAACGGATTGGTTCGGAACAAGGTCACCCTCCTTGGCGGCCTTTTTGGCGCCGCCGCAGGTTTTCCCGGATTTCATTGGGGTCCTTCCTTCCCGGGAAAGCGATAAACCGCTGAAGAAGGACCCGAAATTCAGCTTCTTGCCTCTAGCTCCTGGCTTCCAGCTCTTCCTTGCTGAAAGCAGTTTTCGTGTTCGCGCTAGAACAAAATCACGTTTCACCCCGGCTGCCAGCTTCGCCCCGAACAAGCTAGAGGCTGAAAGCTAGCGGCTGGAAGCTACTTTTAATCCGCCACCGCAGCCACTTCCGCCGCAGGCGCCTTGCGCGCCACTTGATCCGCACGCTTGATTAGTTCCACGTCCAGGCACAACGACTGGAGCTCGCGAATCAGCACGTTAAACGACTCCGGCACGCCCGGCTCAATGGCCGCTTCACCCTTCACAATGGCCTCGTAGATCTTGGTTCGGCCATAGACGTCGTCCGACTTCGCGGTCAGAAGCTCCTGCAGGATGTACGCCGCGCCGTAGGCTTCGAGCGCCCACACCTCCATCTCGCCAAAACGCTGTCCGCCAAACTGCGCCTTGCCTCCCAGCGGTTGCTGCGTAATCAGCGAATACGGCCCGATGGAGCGCGCGTGAATCTTATCGTCGACCAGGTGCGAGAGCTTGAGCATGTAGATATAGCCCACGGTCACCGGCTGTTCGAACTGCTCGCCCGTCATGCCGTCGTACAGCTCCGTCTTGCCTGAGGCCGGCAAGCCGGCCGCCGTGAGCAGCGACTTGATTTCGTTCTCCTGCGCCCCGTCGAAGACCGCGGTCCCAAACCAGATGCCCTTGTCCATGCCCGCCGCCACGCGCACCAGCATCTCGTCGTCCAGTTCGAGCAACTGCCGCAACACCGCGGTTCCGGCAAACTCTTTCTTCACCAGTTCGCGCGTTGCCGCGGCGTCGGAATTGTTCCGCACCAGCTCGGCCACCTTCTTGCCCAGCCCGTGCGCGGCCCATCCCAAATGGGTTTCGAGAATCTGACCCACGTTCATACGCGAAGGCACGCCCAGCGGATTCAGCACAATCTCCACCGGCGTTCCATCGGGCAAGTACGGCATGTCTTCCTCGGGCAAAATACGCGAAATCACGCCCTTGTTGCCGTGCCGGCCGGCCATCTTGTCGCCCACCGAGAGCTTGCGCTTCATGGCCACGTACACCTTGACCAGCTTGATCACGCCCGGAGGCAACTCGTCGCCCTTCTGCAGCTTGGCTACCTTCTCATTGGTGATTTTGCGCAGCACTTCGATCTGCCGCGACGTCATCTCCTCGATCTCGTCGATCTGCTCGTTCACCCGCGGGTCCTTATCGGCGTAGCGGATGCGCTTCAGGTTCTTCGTCGAGATGCGCTCGATGGTGTCGCGGTCCAGGATCGCGCCCTTGGTCAGCAGCCGTTTGTTGGTGCGCTCGTCGTGCAAATCGGCCAGCACTTCCTTGCCGCCCAGAATCGCGTCCAACCGCTTCAACCGTTCATCGGTCAGAATGCGGATTTCGTCGCCCAGGTTCTTTTCGAGCTTGGCCACATACTCGGCCTCGATCAGCTTGGCCCGCTCGTCTTTCTCCTGGCCTTTGCGGCTGAAGATGCGCACGTCCACCACCGTGCCTTCGATGCCCGGCGGGCAGGTCAGCGAAGCGTCGCGCACGTCGCCTGCCTTTTCGCCAAAAATGGCGCGCAGCAGTTTTTCCTCGGGAGTAAGCTGCGTCTCTCCCTTCGGAGTGACTTTGCCCACCAGGATGTCGCCGTGCCCGATCTGCGCCCCAATGCGGATCACACCGCTTTCGTCCAGGTCACGCAGCGCGTGCTCGCTCACGTTGGGAATATCGCGCGTAATCTCCTCCGGCCCCAGCTTGGTGTCGCGCGCCTCGATCTCGAACTCCTCGATGTGCACCGAGGTGTAGTAGTCCTCGCGCACCAGCTTCTCGCTGATCAGGATCGCGTCCTCGAAGTTGTACCCGCGCCACGGCATGAAGGCCACCAGCACGTTGCGTCCCAGCGCCAGCTCACCGTGTTCGGTGCACGGCCCGTCGGCGATCACCTGCCCCTTCACCACGCGGTCACCTTCGCGCACCACCGGCTTCTGGTTGATGCAGGTGTTCTGATTCGAGCGCTTGAACTTGATGAGCTGGTAGATGTCCGAGCCCACCTCGCGCGAGAGCTGTGTGGGATGATGCTCGCCCTCGACGCGCACAATAATGCGCTCCGAGTCCACCGAATCCACAATGCCGTTGCGCTTGGCCAGAATCACCGCTCCCGAGTCGCGCGCGGTGACGCCCTCCATGCCCGTGCCCACCAGCGGAGCTTCGGCCGCCAGCAGCGGCACGCTCTGCCGCTGCATATTCGCGCCCATCAGCGCCCGGTTGGCGTCGTCGTGCTCCAGAAACGGCACCAGCGACGCGGCCACCGAAACCAACTGCTTCGGGCTCACGTCGATGTAATCCACCTCCGCCCTGTTCACCAGCACAAAGTTCCCCAGCCGGCGCGCATTCACCAGGTCCTCGGTAATCGCGCCGTTCTCGTCGAACTCGATGTTGGCTTGGGCGATGGTGTGCTTGTCCTCTTCCCACGCCGAAAGGTAAAAGCTGTATGGAATCGATTCGATGGTCCGCTTGCCCGCCTTCTTCAGGTTGGCGTTGAGCCGCGCCGCCTCTTGCTTCTCGATGTGATCGCCCACGCGCAAGCCGCTTTCGCCGGCGTTTACGATCTCCACGTAGTCGAGAATCTTCGAGTCTTTCACCTTGCGGTAAGGCGACTCGATAAATCCGTACTCGTTGATGCGCGCAAAGCAGCTCAACGAGCTGATCAGCCCGATGTTCGGTCCTTCCGGCGTTTCAATCGGGCAAATCCGGCCGTAGTGCGTCGGGTGCACGTCGCGCACCTCGAATCCGGCCCGCTCGCGGCTCAGCCCGCCCGGCCCCAGCGCCGAAAGCCGCCGCTTGTGCGTGATCTCCGAAAGCGGATTGGTCTGGTCCATGAACTGCGAAAGCTGTGAGGAGCCGAAAAACTCGCGGATGGCCGCCATCACCGGCTTGGCGTTGATCAGGTCGTGCGGCATCGCCGTCGAAAGCTCCTGATATACGCTCATCTTTTCCTTGATAGCCCGCTCCATGCGCACCAGGCCGATGCGGAACTGGTTCTCCATCAGCTCACCCACCGCCCGCACGCGGCGGTTGCCCAGGTGGTCGATATCATCCACCACGCCGATGTTCTTGCGCAGCTTGAGCAGGTAGCGGATGGTCGCGTAGAAGTCCTCCGGCGTAAGCGTGCGATGATCGAGCGGCGTGGCGTCCTGGTTCTCATACAGCTTGATGTTGAACTTCAGTCGCCCCACGCGCGAAAAATCATACTTGCGCGCGTCGAAAAACATGCCTTCGAACAGCGCCGTCGCCGTGTCCAGCGTCGGCGGGTCGCCCGGCCGCAGCTTGCGATAAATCTCGATCAGCGCCTCTTCCGGCTTGTGAATTGCGTCGCGCTTCAGCGTGTTCGAAATGATGTTGCCCACGTCGTCGCGATCGGGGAAGAACACCTCGAAGGCCGTCGCTCCCGAAGCCATCACCTTGTGCAGCCGGTCGGCGGTCAGCTCCACGTTGGCCTCCACAATCACTTCGCCGGTTGTGGTGTCCACCACATCCGCCGCCGTCATCGCCCCATCCAGCTCCGCGGTTTCCACTTCCACCTTGTCCACGCCCGCCGCGCGCAGCGCCTTCATCGTGTGCGGCGTGATCTTCCGCCCCGAGTGCGCAATCTCCTCGCTGCCCTGCATAATCGCGTGCGCCGGCTTCGATCCCACCAGGTGCGTGGTCGCCGTTGCATTCTCCGGAACGATCCAATGCAGCTTGCCGTCCGCAATTTGGATCCGGTCCACGGCGTAGAAGGTTTTCAGAATTTCCTCGTCCGAGCGCAGCCCCAGCGCGCGCAGAAAAATCGTCCCCAGAAACTTGCGCTTGCGGTCGATCCGCACATACAGCGTGTTCTTCTGGTCGTACTCGAATTCCACCCACGAGCCGCGGTAGGGAATGATCTTGCCCAGGAAATACGTGCGGTTGTTCGCCGTTTCGAAAAACACGCCCGGCGAGCGGTGCAACTGCGACACAATCACCCGCTCCGTCCCGTTCACGATAAAGGTGCCGTTCGGCGTCATGAGGGGAATGTCGCCGAAAAACACCTCCTGCTCCTTGATGTCGCGGATCGTCTTGGTGCCCGTCTCCGCGTCCTTGTCATAGATCGTGAGCCGCACCGTCACCTTCAACGGCGCGCTGAACGTCATGCCCCGCTCCTCGCACTCCTGCTGGTCGTACTTCAACTGCAGGCTCACCGGGTCGCCGCACTTGTTGCAGAAGTCCGGCGTGTTCTTGTTGTACGTTCCGCACTTCTGGCACAGCACGTCGCCGGGCAGAAACGGATCTGTAATCACCATGGCCCCGCAATGCACGCAGGCGGTGCGCAGGTGATGCAGTCCTTTCAGGTGTCCGCACTTGCACTCCCAGTTGCCGATCGAAAAGTCGACAAAATCCAGTTGCGAAATGCCGCGGAAATCTGTGATCGGGAAAACCGAAACAAACACCGACTGCAGGCCCGAGTCGTCGCGTTCGTTGGGCAGCTTGTCCATCTGCAGAAACCGCTCGTAGGAGCGACGCTGCACTTCAATCAGGTTGGGAATTTGCGTTGCGGTGGGAATCTTAGAAAAATCGAGCCGGCTGCGTATAGCACGCTTCTCGTTGGGCATGTCCACTCCTGAGCCTCGTCGCTCCAGCGCCTCGCCTCCATCTTGCGCGCGCGCCGGGCCGGCGCCCGAGACTCATCGGCGCCGGCTTGGATTACGGTCATCGATCGAAAAATCCGGACGGCTCCTCGACTCCAGCCGCCGCCCTTGCGTTCCACGGGCGCCGGAACACTTCTTCCGGCCGCATCCGGGCCGAACCTGGTCAGGCGGGTTTGGTAAGAATCGGTGTCCATGTCCCCCGATCGGGGCGGCATGTCGGTAAGCATTGCCACGACGCCAGCGAGTGCGCTAGACTGGCCGCCATCGGAGGGAATGTGAGCGGCGGTTAAGCTCTCAAAAAGAGAAAAAACCGCATGGGGGAGATTGTGCGCGGAGCCCGTCCCTGGAAAAACCACTCTCCGACACTTGGTGAGACACGAAAAGCCCGTAAGGACGCAATGCCCCACGAGCGTGGCTCATAGCCTGTGCTCCCATCCGAATTCGTTTGCCCTGCTCTCGCCGATCCCAATCTTTAGCTTCTGCCGCTCGCTCGCCAGCCACTCGGTCTTTGTCAAC
>JASHTU010000474.1 GCA_030040395.1 Acidobacteriaceae bacterium | reverse complement strand
TCAGCGTGTAACGACGCATTGAACGCGGTCGGTCGGCAGCGAGTCCCACTTTGCGAAAGGCATTAGGGTTGCTTTACCTCGCCTGCGCGCGTCGGCATCTGCTATGAAATCTTAAGGATACGGCAGACATTCCCTTGCCGAATCGAACCTCGCGCGCACTCCAACCAGTTCAAGACGTGTTCTGGATCACACGCATTGGGCTTCCACATCACATCTCAACAAGCACGTGATGGCGCGTAATGTCCCCATGGATTCGGTCCAATGGAGGATTTTATGCTCAAGCGCCTTTTCTTTACCGCTTTGGCCGCGGCTGTTGTTGTGGGCATGGGATACGCGCAGCAATCCACGGCACAGGTAACCATCCCGGTGAAAAGAACGCCGGCTTACAGCGGCAAGCAGATGTACACCAACTATTGCGCGCCGTGCCACGGCGTCAATGGCCGGGGCAGTGGTCCGGTTGCCGTCGCGTTGAAGGTTGCGCCGAGCGATCTAACTGTGTTGAGTAAGGACCATAACGGAAAGTTTCCGTCCGCGCACATCATCTCCGTGCTGCAATTTGGCGCCGAGACGCCAGCGCACGGCTCCGCGGAGATGCCGGTATGGGGTCCGATCTTCGGGCAAATGGATCACCCGGACGCCACTCACGACGTTCAGGTGCTGAGAATCAGCAACTTGAGCCGCTACGTGGAAACGCTTCAGGCCAAGTAAACTTCGGGGCGGTTTCTTTGCTTCCAAAGCAGGGCGTAATACCCTGCAGAGGGAGCATATGAGCAAGCCACGAAAACCGGGACTCGAAAAACACGAGGAGGCGCAAGGGACAAAGCGAGCTTCGGTTCAACCGGTGGCGCCTTTTGCGTCTGTCCTTCCCGGCGCCATCGTTAGCCGGCGCGCCGCCGACCGGTTGCGCGCCGGCCATGTTTGGGTGTACGCCTCAGAGGTCGAACGGGCCGCCTTTTCCGATTCCGACGGAGATGGCGGGCCGGCGCTCGTACCTGTGGCCGACAGGCGCGGCGTGCTTCTGGGCACGGCGCTTTTCAGCCCATCTTCCCAGATCCCGTTGCGGATGGTGGCGCGCGGTATTCTCGACCAGGCCGCGTGGCTGAAACTGCTCGATCTGCGGCTGCGACGCGCCATCGCGCGCAGGAAGCCGCTGTTGACGACCGAAAATGACGCGTGCCGGCTCTGCTTCAGCGAAGCGGACGGGCTGCCTGGCCTGATTGCGGATAAGTACGGCGCCCTGGTCATCCTGCAGTTCCTGACCAAGGGCCTATTCGCCGCCGGAGTCCGCGAGACCTGTGTGCGCGTGCTGCGCGAGGAACTCGCGTCGGCGGCTCTATCCGCCATCGTGGAGCGGCCCGATCCGCGCATCCGCGAAATCGAGGGCCTGCCCGCGCCGGAAACAGAACCGTTATGGACGGCAGGACCGCTCGCCGGCCAGAATCTGCGCGTCCAATTCCATCTCAACGGCCTGGAGTTTTACTTCGACGCCAACGCCGGCCAGAAAACCGGCGCCTTTCTCGACCAGCGCGCCAACTACGCTGCGGTGCGGGAATGGGCGCGGCAGCTTGGCGCGACCGGCCGGGCGCTTGATGTCTTCTGTTATCAGGGCGGATTTGCGCTGCATTTGGCGGAAATTTGCGGGCGTGTGACGGCCGTCGACTCTTCCCGCGCCTCGCTGGAAGTTGCGGAGTTGAATTTGGCGGCCAATCGCGGCCGGATCGGCGGCGAGGTGGACTGGGTTGAAGGCGACGCATTCGCGATTTTGCGAGACTGGTCGGACGCGGGCGAAAAGTTCGACGCCATCGTTCTCGATCCGCCGGCCTTTGCCAGGAGCAGACGCGCGGTGGAGGGAGCGCTGCGGGGATACAAGGAGCTGAACCTGCGCGCCCTGAAGATGCTACGCCCCGGAGGTCTTCTGGTGACCTGCTCCTGCTCGCATCACGTGGGCTGGACCGATCTGGAAGCTGCGGTGGCGTCGGCTGCGGCTGATGCCCTGCGGCGCGTGCGCCTGCGCGAACGCCGCGGGGCCGCTCCCGATCATCCCGTGATCCTCACTTTGCCGGAGAGCGAGTACCTCAAGTGCCTGGTGCTGGAGATTGAATAGCTACGCCGCGCCCGATCGCGAAGTGGCCGCGCGCCGGCTCGGAATCAGACGCGGAACGAGCCGGGGAATCCACCGGAACCAGGAACCTTGCGCCGAAGCCGGCCCAGCGAGCTCTTCCGGCGGCTTCACGGGCCGCCACTGGGCCAGCACTTCTTTCACCTGGGCACGAAGCGCCTCGGCTTCGAAAGTACATGAACGCAGATAGCCAGAGACGGTCAGCCCGGCTTCCGCGGCGCGCCGCTGTAGTTGCGCGAATTCGCCGCGACTCATGCGAATGGTGACGCTGGCGCGCTTGCGGTTTTCTTCGAGGGCGGCGGGCACGCCAGGAGAATTTCCTGTGCGCTCTCGAGAGTCACTATCCCAAGCGTTCTGCGCAGGCGCGGCCACCGGATGTGCGGCTCCGTTGCAGTAGGAATTGGTTGGCTTTTTCTCCCTGCCGGACACGTCAGGGGAATCCGCGGGTTGCGGTAAAGGCAAATCGCCAAAATCGGCCGGCTTGTACCGGGCGTGCGCGCGTAGGGCGCGTTCATAGCTCAGCGTGGCGACGTCGTCGGGAAGATCGTCGTCGTTCCAGGCCCGCTGAGGCTCCTGCTTGGGCGCCGCTAGAGCGGCGAGTAGCCCTGCGAAGCTCGAAGAATTGGACAACGGCTCGGCGTCGGTTCGCTGCTCCATGGATTGGAGCATAAAACAGCGGCAAGCCCCGAGGGTGAGGAAACTCCCATCCAAGCGGGCATGCGGATGCAATAAAGGGAAAAGCGCTGCGCTTCCCGGAATGAAACGGCAGTTTCTGAGGAACGTTCCTGGAGGCGGATTCCTGCGCGCTTGCGGCGTTCAGTTGGGAAGGTTCGCCGCTGCCGGCGGATTGGGAAGCACGCGCCCCGGCAGCCGCAGCAGTTTGCTTACATCCTCTGCGGGCATGGGGCGAGCAAAGAGAAATCCCTGCCCATAGCGGCAACCCAACTGCTGCAGCAAGCCGAATTGCTCATGGGTCTCGATGCCCTCGGCCACAACATTCATGCCCAGGACGCGGGCCAGGTCGATAATAGTGCGGACGATCTGCAGCGGCTGCTCTCCGTCGGTGATGCGGGCGACAAACGAGCGGTCGATCTTGAGCACGTCGAAGGGAAACGAGTGGAGGTGGTGCAGCGAGCTGTAGCCGGTGCCGAAGTCGTCCATCAGCAGCGAAACACCCAGGCGGCGCAGACTGCCCAGGACTTCCATGGCGGTGTGCGCGTCGGTAATCAGGCTGGACTCGGTCATCTCCAGGCCAAGCTGGCGGCTGGAGACGCCAAATTGGCGCAACAGGGCCTCGACGTGATCGGCCAGTCCCTCGCGCGCAAACTGTCGCGCCGAAAGGTTGACGCAAACCCGCAACGAGCGATGGCGGAGATCCTCGTCGCACCATTTCTGAATCTGATTGCAGGCTTCGGCGAGCCCCCAGTCGCCGATGGGCAAGATCATGCCGCATTCTTCGGCGGCGGGGATAAAGTCTATGGGCGGGACCACTCCACGATCGGGGTGGACCCAACGAATAAGCGCCTCAAGTCCGATGATCTTGCGCGTGGCCAACTCAACCTCGGGCTGGTAATAGAGAACAAACTGGCGTTGGTCGAGGGCGCGGCGCAGGTCCGGCAAGCGCGGCCAGATTCCTGAGACTTTGCGGTCACCAGAGCACGGCCGAGAGCCCTGGCTGCCGATCGCCTGCCGCAACCTGCGCAGTTCCAGTTGATTGGCCACCATCTCGGCTAGACTCTCTAACATGCGCAGTTCGTCCACCACCATTTTGCGCCGGGGCTCGATGCCGAAGATGGTCAGATTGCCGAGAATTTCTCCAGCGGGGGAGCGCACCGGCACGCTGGCAAATGAGGCCACCTCGAGGCGGCGGAGCCTCATGCGGTTCCCCGCAAACTCGGGGTCGTTGGCGATATTCGAAACCACCACCGGGCCGCCCTCCGCAAGCACCCTCTCGAAAATCGAACCGGAGCGCGGGAGTTCCCTTACCGCCTCACCCCAATACGACTTGATCCACACGCGGCTCTCGTCTGCGAAACCCAGCAGCACGGTGTCGGCGCGGAAGTACTCGGCCGCTAGCCGCGTGATGGCGTCGAAGGTCGGCTCCGGCGCCGTATCGAGAATCGCTGCGGACGCTAGCGCGGACCGGCGAGCGCTCTCCTGTTGCCGCTCCAGGGCGGCGATCTTGAACTGCTCGTGCGTCTCAATTTGCGACATCTTTTCCTGGTCCCACGGCTCCCTGGCGCTTCGCCTTAAAAACCGGGGCAGCCGATTTTGGTTTTTGACGCAATGCAAAATCTAAATTGCCTACTCTGGAAACAAGAGCCCGGCGGAAACGGCGGCTTGCCCGAAACGCGCGGCAACAGCTCCGCACTTCCCTTATCGGAGGAACGTTGTTGCACGTGAGATTACGCCGGAACATGTACTAGAGATACTCAATCCGGACCAACGCGTTTCCCGGTTAGGGCGACATCGGTCTTTCAATGTGCGCCCTGTCACTTGTGCGCGGCCGGCTGTGCTGTTTCCGTCCATAGAAAGGTGAGCTGGTCGGCGTCGTCCTGGATCTTTTGTTCCACGCCCACTCCGGCCGAGTGGCCGCCGGAGAGACTATAGTGCAGCAGAATGGGGCGGCCGCTCGCCGAGTCCGCCTGCGTCAGCGCCGTCATCTTGCGCGCGTGCAGCGGGTCCACGCGCGTATCGCTTGAGCCGGTGAAGAACATCACGGCAGGATATTTCACACCTTTCTTCACGTTTTGATAAGGCGAGTACTTGAGCAGGTACTCAAACTGCTTTTCGTTGGCCGAGGAGCCGTACTCCGTGGTCCAATGCTCGCCCTGCTCGAAACTCTGATAGCGCAACATGTCGAGCAGCGGATAGCCGCAGAGAACGGCCGAGAACAGGTCTGGCCGCTGGGTGATCGCCGCGCCCATGAGCAAGCCGCCGTTGGAGCGGCCGGTGATGGCGAAGTGCTCCGGCGAGGTGTATTTGTTCTGGATCAGGTAATCCGCGGCGGCGAAGAAATCGTCGAAGACGTTCTGTTTTTTGCCGAACATACCCTGTTCGTGCCATTTCTCCCCGTATTCGCCTCCGCCGCGCAGGTTGGGCAGTGCAAACCAACCGCCTTGCTCGATCCACAACGCCCACGCGGGGTTCCACGAGGGCAGCTCGCTCAGGTCGAATCCGCCGTAGCCGGTCATCAGCAACCGTTCCGCGCCGTCCTGCCGCAAGCCCTTTTTGCCGGCGATAAACATGGGAATCTGGGTTCCGTCTTTGGACTTATAAAAAACCTGCTGGAGCTGGTAATCGCTGGCGGCAAAGGGAATCTTGGGCTGTGCAAAGATCTCGCGGCGGCCGGTGACCGTGTCCACGCGATAGATGGTTGGCGGCTGGATGTAGGACTCGAAGCTGAGAAAGCCATAACGGTCAGAGGTGCGGCCGGCGAGAATCGAGGCTGACCCGATCCCGTCGTATTCGATGCGCCCTGCCGGTTTGCCGTCCAGCGAGTACACCGAGGTCTCGGTTTTTACGTCGTGCAGCCGGTTGACGTAAATCTTGTTGCCCACGATCGAGAAATCGTCGATGACGTCGGAGCTTTCCGGGACAATCTTGTCCCACGCGTCAGGCATGATGCCCGGATAGGCTTTAAGAATGCAGCCGTTGGGAACCTTGTAGTCGGTTTTCACATACCACGAGCCTTTGTCATAGATTGCGGAAAAGCGCGAATCGATTCCCCACGTCAGCACATCGAAATACGATCCCGGCTTGGTGAGATCGCGATAGACAATGTCCACGCGGCGGGCCGGCACGCCGCGATCGATTTCGACCACCAGGTAATGGCCGTCGTCGGTGACGGTAGCGAAGAACAGATCGAGCGGTCCCAGCTCCTCACCGCGAAATTCGCGGCCAAAGAGCAGCGTGTCGCGAAAAGCGCGCATTCCCAGCTTGTGCTCGTACAGCAGCGTGCCCTGGCGGTCGGTGCGCGTGTAAAAGAGGCCGGTTCCATCGGGCGTAAAGTTCACCGAGTAATAGACCGCCGGGGGCAGTTCGTCGGAGAGCGTCTTGGCCGTCTTTACATCGTAGACGTGGAGGGTGATTTCGTCCGCGCCGCCTTGGCGCACGCCGTAGGCCAGTTCGCTGCCGTCCCTCGATACATCAAGCAGAACTACCGAGGTGTTGGGATCCCGGCTGAGCTGAGCCGGATCGACGAGCCGCTTGTCCTTGCCCGTCCAGCCATGGCGCACATAGATCGAAGCCTGATCCTCGCCGGCAAGGCGCTTTTCGAAAAAGTAATCGTCGGCGCGCTGGATGGGAATAGTCCACGCCGACACCTGCTCGAGCGATTCAAGCTCGTCCACGACTTGCGATCGAATCCGCGCCTGATCCATGTAGCGTGCTGTGTAAGCGTTCTCGGTGTTGATGAACTCCTGCGTTTGGGGGCTATTGGCGTCTTCGAGCCAGCGGTAATCGTCGGTGACCTTGATCCCGAAGTAATCGTCGACCACGGGCGCCACGGGCGCCTCAGGCGGAGGCGGCAGCGTAATGCCGCCGCGTCCATGAATCATCTGCGCGAGCGCCGCGCTCGACACTACGAGCGCGAGTCCAAGGCCGAAAAAGAGCCGCATGACAATTTCCCCTGCAAGAAGCATACGGCGCCCGCAGCGCCGGACTGTCCGTGTCGCCTTCAGCGGCAGGCGCAATCCCGCGTTGCCTGTGCGTCCTCATCCCCATCCGTGTCGACTTCTCCAATGCAAGGGCAGCCTGGGGTCCTGCGGCCGATTCCCGCGGCGCCTTGACCGAACTCCTGCAGCTCAAATTAAGGCTCCATAAAACGACTGCGATTCGCGGGCGGTCGCGGGCCCGGTTAAGCACCTCACTACACAGGGATGACTTATAATTTCCCTTCCTGAATTCCCGCGAGGAGAATTGCCCGTGCATAATTCATCTCGTATTCCAGCGGCCTTTGTCGCAGGCGTCCTCTTTGCTTTGGCCGGGCCGGCATGGGCCGCGCAAGACCAATCCGCCGCCAAGCCTGCAGCGTCTGGGAACGCGGCGGAGGGCCCGGGACCCACCGAGGTGACCACCAAGGGTTCCGTGGAGCTGTCCGCCCAACGCATTGACTACGCGGCCGTGGCGGGGACGATTACGGTAGGCGCGACCGACGCCGCAGATGCGCAACTGGGGCCGGACGGTAAGCCGCAGCCGGGCAGCCAGCTTGCGCTCTCTGAGCCTAAGAACCCCGCGGAGACGCCTCCGGTGGCGCACATGTTTTACGTGGCCTACTTTAAGACCGGCGCGAACGCCGAAGACCGGCCGGTGACTTTTTTTTACAATGGTGGCCCAGGTAGCTCGACGATGTGGCTCCATTTGGGTTCATTGGGACCGAAACACGTGGTCACGAACGGCGATACGCATTTGCCCGGGGCGCCCTATCAGCTTGTGGACAACCCGGATTGCTTGCTGGATGTGAGCGACGAGGTGTTCATCGACATGCCGGGCACGGGTTTTGGGAGGCTGGCGGGCAAGGATGCGGGGAAGGCCTTTTGGGGCGTGGATGAAGATGCGGGGGCGTTCGCGCGGTTTATCGTCCGCTTTCTCTCCAAATACAATCGCTGGAACTCGCCGAAGTACATCTTTGGCGAGAGCTATGGAACGACGCGCTCCGCGGTGCTGGCGAACCTGCTTGAGAACGGCAAAAATGTCGATTTGAACGGCGTGATTCTGCTCTCGCAGATTTTTAATTTCACCTCCGATATCGACGCCGCCAAGCGTAACCCCGGCGTGGATCTGCCCTACGAGCTGGCATTGCCCACCTACGCGGCTACCGCGTGGTTTCACAAGAAGCTGCCGCAGCAGCCGACCGCATTGGGTCCGTTTTTGAAGGACGTGGAGGACTACGCTCTGGGCGAGTATATGCACGCGCTGGCCCTGGGCACGGGGTTGAGCAACGCAGAAAAGCAGGCAGTGGCGGAGAAGCTGCACGAATACACCGGCTTGCCGGTGGCTTATCTGATCAAGGCGGACCTGCGCGTGAATGGGGGTGAATTTGAAAAGAGCTTCGCGGACGCGGAGGATATGACAACGGGGCGATACGATACGCGCTTCCTGGGGCCGACCATCGATCCCTTAAGCGAGGGGTCGGAGTACGATCCGCAGAGCGCCGCGATCTCATCGGCTTACACGGCGCTGATCAACATTTACCTGCGCAACGACCTGAAGTACGGCGCCGGCCAAACCTACCTGTCCGATGCGTTGTTTGACGGCGTCCATTGGGACTGGACGCGGCACGGGGAGGGAGGCGGCTTCGGCTCCGCGGGCGGGACCAATGTGAGCGCGGACCTAGCCGATGCCTTGAAGACCAATCCGCACTTGAAAGTGATGGTGAACGGCGGCTACTACGACATGGCGACGCCGTTTTTCGGGGCGATGTACGAAGAAGAGCACCTACCGATTCCGGAAACTTTGGCCAAAAACATCGAATACGACTGGTACGAATCGGGCCACATGGTGTATGTACGGGAGGAGTGCCGCAAACAGTTGCACGACCGGGTGGCGGCGTTCATTCGCAGCTCGGAGAACGTGAACAAGTAAACCATGGGCGCCATCCTCGCGAGCTTGAAAATGGGTCCATCGTCCCCCCCCAAGATTTCCGTGAGACGATATTCTGTTTTCAATGGGTTGCCACAGTCTCGCGGCGGCTCATATAGGAATTGGGAACGGAGGAACCAGGTCTCCAGGAATTTGGGGTTGCTGAGAGTCTGGCGTGGAGGCCCCTAAGTTCCTCTGTCTTATCCTGGCGGCCAGGTCATGGCGCGGCCTCCGAGCAGGTGCAGGTGGAGGTGATCCACCGTCTGCCCGCCCTCTTCGCCGGTGTTGACCACGATGCGGTAGCCGTTGCCAAGGCCCTTTTTGCGCGCGATATCGGAAGCCGCCAACAGGAGATGGCCCAGCAAGTCCCGCTGGCTCTTGTTGGCCTCGTCAAGCGAACCAATGTGCTCGCGCGGCACAATCAGCACGTGCACAGGGGCCTTGGGGTTGACATCCGCAAAAGCGTAGCCGAGATCGTCCTGAAACACGGCCGTGGAAGGAATCTTGCCTTCGATGATCTTGCAAAAAGTGCAGCTCATAGCGTGATCAGTGTACACGGGCCGTTTTTCGCCTGGGAACAGCGCGTCGCTCAAAAAACCGCTGCTCCGGTATGGCGAGTTTCACTTCGGGTCGGGCTTTCCCCCGTTGGAACCGCGGATCGTGCCTGAACTCGAGCCTCTCCGAAAAATCCCTAGGCCATGCCGCGAATCAATGTGGGCTGACCGTGCAGGTTGCGACGGATCCTGCCAGCAGCAGTCCGAGCGGCCATCAGCACCATCGTCGCCGAAGGTGGGTAGAATGTTAACCAAAGAATAATGGAAGCATAGGCGAAAATTCGGGGTTGAAGGGAATTGGGAGAATGGCTGCGTCTCAATCCAGCTTCTTCCCGGTATAAAGTGTGATGCACCACCCAACGATGGCCCAGATTCCCGGCAACGCGGTCAGGATTACTGAGAAGATCGATCCGGCATTGTAGAGAGTGGCTCGTGGGCGACCACGATAAAGTGCCGTGTCAGCCGAGCGAAAAACAGACATTCGCCACTACGCCATAGATGATCGGCTCCTCAAGGTCCTCGCCGGGTTTTACCGCCCCCGACCCGACAATTGGCCGGCGCCGGGCGTAGGTTAGCCCGCAAATCTCCCACGCCGAAAGCAGTCGGTGCGGATCACCAGACACCCCGGGGGCGCTGGCATCAAAAGACATTTTCCAATTCCAAGAACAGCCAAGAGTGGCGTATACTGGCGCCGTTTCGGGGTCAAGAAAGGAAACTCCAGATGAAGGCTTCGCAGAAGCGGGAACCACGGGGCCGATTGTGGCTCAACGATGGCCTCTGCATGCAACTGCGGCCGGAGGAGCCCAACCGTGTCTGGTCCTACTTTCCGGGTGCATTGACCCACGGTGGAAGCTGCGCAAATGGTGGGCACAAATCAGAGCTGCAACACTTTACTTCGAACCGGGGGCAACGGCGACTGCGCAACCCACCAGAATGTGCGATAAGTTCTTGAATGGCGAGGTTTTCTACTCGCTGAAAGAGGCTCGCGTGCTGGCCGAACGCGGGCGGATCGGCTTGGGCACCGAGCGGCCGCATTCCTGGCTGGGATAAAGAACCCAGCTTCGACGGCTTGACGAACCAAAGC
>JASHTU010000473.1 GCA_030040395.1 Acidobacteriaceae bacterium | reverse complement strand
ACCAGGATGACTGGAAACTGAAGCCGCAGTTTACCTTTAGTTATGGGGTGCGGTGGGAGACGCAAAACTGGATCAGCGATAAGGATGACTGGGCGCCGCGCGTTAGCCTTGCCTACGCGCTGGGCGGCAACCGGGGCCGGCAGCCCAAGACAGTGTTGCGCGCCGGATACGGCTGGTTCTACCAGCGATTCACGGTGGCCGATGGCTTCGGGGCCAACGTTCCCTACGTCATCAACACCATTCACGAAAACGGCGTCAACGAGCAGCAATTCATTCAGACTTCGGGGATCGTCTTCAACCAGTACTCGACCACGCCGCTGACATCCAGCACCGCCGGCAGCGCAACAGGAAGAAACGCGCCCACGTTCTACACCATTGCGCCTCGTTTTCACGCCGCCAACGACATGGAAGCGGCGGTTGGACTGGACCGGCAATTGACGCGTTCGATTACCAGCAACGTGACCTACGTCTTCTCGCAGGGCGTTCATCAGTACTTCACCGATAATCTGAGCGCCGCGGCGGAATTCCCTCTGGCGGATGCGTTGGCCGGCGTCTATCCCGCTACCGCCCCGGCTGCGCCTTCCACGAACGATCTGCAATACCAGGCGGGTGGTTTTTACCGCGAACATCAGATCATGGCCACTCTTCGGGTCACGTATCCCAAGTTCAGTTTTTTCACCAATTACACCTATAGCAACGCGATGGGCGACGCAAGCGGGGTGGGCTCGGTTCCCTCGGTGTCGAGTGACCCCGGACTCGATTTCGGGCGGACGAGCTTCGATATCCGCAACCGCTTTATGCTGTTTGGGAGTTTCATGCTGCCTTGGGCCGTGTCCATGTCGCCCATGATCGTGGCCAATTCCGGCACGCCCTTCAGCATCACCACCGGCAGCGACCTGACCGGGAACAACCAGTTCAATGCGCGGCCCACCTACGCGGCAAGCTGCTCAGAGCCGAACGCCATCTCCACACGGTGGGGCTGCTTCGACCCCGATCCGTACGGCCTGCAGCCGAGCGTCGGCGCGCCCATTGAGCCGTATGCCGTGGGCGAAAAGATTGTGCCCGTCGGCTCGGGCACGGGACCCTCCAATGTGAGTCTCAATATGCGTCTGAGCAAGGTTTTCGGCATTGGGCCGAAAGTGGAGGGCGGATCCGCACATGGGCCCGGGGGTGGGGGCCGGGGCGGTTTTGGCGGCCCACGCGGCCTGGGAGGCGGTGGTTTGAGCGGCAGTCGCGGAGGCCCGGGGCCCATGAATGCCTCAGTCACACGCAAATATAGCCTCACCTTCTCGGCGTGGGGCACGAACCTTTTGAACCACGACAACCTTGGGACGCCGAACGGAGCCCTCTCAGCTCCATTTTTCGGCAAATCGCAGACCCTGGCGGGCGGCTTCTTTTTCTCGCCAACCGCCGGCAACCGGAATATCTCTCTCCAGGCGACGTTTAACTTTTAGACCAATTCCTCAAGATTGGATGGCTTTTTGAGGTCGGCGCCTGTGCCCGCCAGCGACTCTCCCGATAGAAAAGGCCGCCCCGCATTCGGTCGACAGCGCTTGGGAGTCAGGTCTGTTTTTCCCTGATACGTCGGCGCAGCCAGATCACCCAGGTCCCTGCGCCAGATCAGCCCCTCGTGCGCTTTGCCCTGCGACTGGTAAAAACATCCTTGATACCCGCCAGAACGAAGTCCTCACAAAACCCATCCGCCCCGATGGTTCATCGCCGGTCATGTCGTCTTCGAAGGCCGGCGCGAGCATCGCCGCCACGGCAGCGGCCGATAGGACCGGGGAGCGCCCGCGCGGATGACATACCTACAGGCCCCGAAAGGCCGAACCAAATCGGTAAACACTAGATATTGGGGTATCAAGATCGCCAATGCCCATTAGGGGAGATTTGCACAAGGACCGCCACTCCCACCAGCCGAATGCGCAATTTCCCCTTGGCGTGAGCGGGAAATAAAGGTACACTCAGGGTGGAGTTTTATGGAGTCAAGTGGAGCCTAGCGGCCCCACTCGACTGCTTTTCCAAAAACCAGTCTACTCCGTTCTCTCCGGTGCGGATTTGGATTTAAAGCATTGAACGCTACGTCGGAACCAGCCTGACTAACCGGCGTGGCCCCGGCCTGGAGAATTTCCAGGGCTAAAGGCCGGAGCGCGGCAAGGGGACTTAATCGGCCGCGAAGGGAAAGAGGCAGCACGGATGTTTCGCGGCAACCATCCGGCGAAGGTGGACGAGAAGGGGCGGCTCAAAGTGCCGGCGGCATTCAAGCAATTGCTCGATGCGCAGCACGTGACCCAGTTCTACGTGACCAGCGCCAACGGCAAGAGTGCGGAGATTTGGCCCTTGCCGGAGTGGGAAAAGCGGGAAGCGCAACTGGCCGAGTTCGGGGCCATGGACGACGGCGTCCAGAAGTACCTGAATTTGACCAGCTATTACGGCCAGCAGGTGGAAATGGACAGTCAGGCGCGGATCGTGCTGCCGCAGATTCTGCGGGGAACAGCCAAGCTGGACGCTGAAGTGGCCGTGATGGGGAAGATCAATTACCTGGAAGTCCACAACCTGGCGCAGTTCGAGGAAGCATTGCCGGCCAGTGCGATGACCGCGGAAGATCGCAAAGCGGTGGCGGCGGTTTTGGGCCGCCGGGAGTGGCCACGGAACCCCTGAGGGGGGCGCATGACGCAGCCGGGGACCCCGCGAACGGGTCTTGGTCCGGGAGGTGGTGAGCCGTATGCACGCCATGTGCCGGTTCTTTTTGAAGTAGCGATTGATCTTCTGGCCGTGCGGCGCGGTGGGACGTATGTGGATTGCACGATCGGTCTGGGGGGGCACGCGGAAGGAATTGTGCGGCGGCTGGGACCGGCGGGGCGTCTGATCGGATTTGATCGCGACCCCGAAGCGTTGGCGCTGGCAAGGGAGCGGCTCGATCGGGTCCGCCAGGAGCTGGGTGGCGAGGCGCCCCAGGCGACGCTCATCGGCGAGGCGTTCAGTTCGGTCGCGCGTCACGTGGCGCCAGGCGCAGCGGATGGGTTGCTGGCCGATTTCGGCGTCAGCAGTTTGCAGTTCGACGAGGCGCGCAGAGGATTCAGTTTTCAGGCGGACGGGCCTTTGGACATGCGCATGGACACGCGCACCGGGCCGACCGCTGATCAAGTGGTGAATGAGGCGAGCGAGCGCGAGCTGGCAGACCTTATTTACGAATACGGTGAGGAAAGGAGGTCGCGGACAGTCGCCAGAGCCATTGTGCGGGGGCGGCCGGTTACAAGCACGGAGCAACTGGCCCGGATTGTAGCCTCAGCCGTCCCGCCAATGAAGCATCTTCATCCAGCGACGCGCACGTTTCAGGCTCTGCGCATTTATGTCAATCGCGAATTGGACGAAATCCGGGCTTTGTTCGAGGCCGCGCCACAATTGCTTAAGCCCTCGGGACGGCTCGTTACCATCAGCTTTCATTCTCTCGAAGACCGCATCGCGAAAGACAGCCTTCAGGACGGAGCGCGCAGAGGAATCTGGAAAATTTTGACGAGAAAGCCGTTGACGGCGGACGCGGCGGAGATCAAGCGTAACCCGAGATCGCGGAGCGCGAAGTTGAGGGCGGCGGAGAGGCAGTAAACAGTTCGAAGTTCTTCGTTCACAGTTCACGGTCGCGGTTGCCGCGATGCCCGGCGCCTGAGAACGACGAACTGAGAACTGCACTCTAAGGAGAAGCAGGATGGCGGCGTGTGCGACAAATTATTTTGAGGGCGGCCGGGGGTGGAGCGCGCGGATTGCCGAGCACAACGCTGCTTCAATGGCCGAGCAGCCCTTGCGCCGGCGGCGCGTGCG
>JASHTU010000472.1 GCA_030040395.1 Acidobacteriaceae bacterium | reverse complement strand
GCCGGCCTATGGGTCGAGAAATGAGCCGGTTCCGTGGACAGAATAGCGCATGAGGTCACCGCCGATGATTTCCGGGCAGGGGGTGAATCTTGGTTTGGACTGAGGGGCATGAGCTTCGGCCCGCACATTCAGCAGCCCAAAATCGAGAGGGCTTTGGCCCCCGAAGGAACGATTCCACGCAAATTAACCCACGCCATGTTTTCGCATCAGCATCGCAAAGCCTTTTAATATCGGTATCCCAAAAGCCCTCGCGCTCGGTAGTATGGGTTTGCGCCTTCACCCGCCGCTGCTCTTCGCGGCGCCCGGCGTCTCTCCGGAGCAAATTCAACCTCACAGGCGGTTGTCATGCGGAGTTTTTGCCTCTCTCTCTTTCTTGCGCTCTTGAGCTCCTTCTGCTTGCACGCCCAACCCGTCGCCCTCTTTTATTTGACTGACAGCCCCGGCTCCGTGCGCTCCTTCCTGGCCCATTCCAGCAAAATCGACCTGCTTGTGCCCACCTGGTATCAGGTCGACGAAAACGGTCTCGTCACCGGCGGCCCCGATCCCACCGTGCTCGCCACGGCCACGAAGGAAGACCTGCCCGTCATGCCCATTGTGGCGCTCTTCGACTTGAAAAAGTTTCACTCGCTCGCCGGCAGCGTCCCGGCCCAGCAACAAATGAATCAGGCTCTTCTCCGCGAAGCCAAACTCCACGGCTATGCCGGCTTTCAATTCGACTTCGAAAACGTGAGCTATCTCGACCGCGACGGCCTCAACGCCGTCGTCGAGCGCAGCGCGGAAGCGCTTCACCAGGCCGGCCTCAAGCTCACTATCGCCACCGTGCCCAATGCGCCCGGTTTTCCCGGCAGGGGCGGCTTCGCCAAATGGATCTACACCGATTGGCGCGGCGCCTACGATTTGGCCACGCTTTCAAAATATGTCGACCTCATCTGCCTGATGACCTACGACCAGCACACGCGCTGGACTACGCCCGGCCCCGTCGCAGGCTGGCAATGGACCCTCGAGAATCTCGATTACGCCCTCCAGCAGGCGCCCAGGCAGAAGCTCTCTCTCGGCATCCCGCTCTACGGCTACCACTGGTTCGCCGGCGCGCCCAGCATCAACCCAACCAGCGGCCAGGCCAGCCCCAATCTCCTCGCCGACTACATTAGCGCCCCCGACGCCTTGCAATTGGCGGCGGCCTACGGAGGCAATCTCGAGTGGGACTCCGCCGACCACACCGCTTTCTTCTATTTCTACCGGGACCAAATGCGCGAGTGGATCTTTTACACCGACCTGCGCACCTTCCGCGACCGCTATCGCCTCGCCAAGGATCGCGGCCTGGAGGGCGTCTGCTCCTGGGTCCTCGGTTCAGAAGACCCCCAAATCTGGACTTTTCTCCCCGACCGCGCCAGCAAGCATTGATTCCATCCCACCCCTCGCATCCCGGCAGCCTCTTTCCGCCGGTCAGGTTTACTCTGGAAAGAACATGCGACCCGTTCCGCGAACCCCTCCCCGCCGCGGCATGGAGGCCTTTGCCTCCCGCGACTTTCGGCGTTACCAGTTGGCGCGCGTAGCCGCCATCCTGGGCGCCGAGGCGCAGGCGGTCGCTGTCGCCTGGCAGGTCTATTCCATCACCCATCGCGCCATCGACCTCGGCTATACCGGGCTGGCCCTTTTCTTGCCCGGCCTCATCTTTCTCTTGCCCGCGGGCCACGCCGCCGACCGCTTCGACCGCCGCCGCGTCATCATGGTCTGTTATTCGCTGCAGTGCCTTTGCAGCACCACCCTGGTGCTGCTGGCCCGCGCCCGCACGCACGATGTGCTGCCCATCTATGCCGTCCTTTTCTGCATCGGCACGGGGCGCGCCTTCTCCGGGCCGGCCAGCTCGGCGCTCATCCCCCACCTCGTTCCCGAGAAGCACTTTGTCAACGCCGTCACTTGGGGCGGCGCCATCTTCCAGGTCGCCAACATCACCGGGCCGGCGCTCGGCGGGCTGCTTTTTACCTTCCCCATCACGCGCTTCGTTCCCGACTCCCGCCTTGAGGGCGCAGGCATCGTCTACGTCTTCACCCTCAGCACTTTGGGCTGGTTCCTGATCCTGGTCAGCACGCTCCACGCCCGCCCCGGCCGCATGGAGCATCGCGCCGCCTCGCTCCAGGTGGTGCTCGCCGGCTTCCAGTATGTCCGCCGCGCCTCCATCCTGCTCGGCTCGTTTTCCCTCGACCTCTTTGTGGTGCTGTTGGGCGGCGCCACCGCGCTCATGCCCATCTTTGCTCACGATATCCTGCGCCAAGGCCCGCGCGGGCTCGGCATGTTGCGCGCCGCCCCCGCGGTCGGCGCGGTGGTCGTCTCGCTCCTCATGGCGCGCTACCCCTTGCGCCGTCGCGCCGGCCGCTGGCTGTTCGTCTGCGTTTCCGTCTTCGGAGCCGCTACGGTCGTCTTCGGCCTTTCGCGCTCCCTGTGGCTCTCGCTCTTCGCGCTTGCTGTCGCTGGCGCCGGCGACATGATCGGCGTCATCATCCGCGGCTCGGTGCTGCAACTGGCCACCCCCCCCGAGATGCGCGGCCGCGTCAGC
>JASHTU010000471.1 GCA_030040395.1 Acidobacteriaceae bacterium | reverse complement strand
CGCTCGGCGCTGTCCGGCGCGCCGTCATCCATCTCGATCGCTCCCGGGGCCACGCAGTTCACGCTCACCTCCGGCGCAAAGGCCTTGGCCATGGCTTGCGTCAGCATGTGCAGCGCGGCCTTCGAACTCGAGTAATGCGCGTGCTCGGCCCATGCGTGAAGCCCGCCCAGCGACCCCAGGTTGACAATCCGTCCGCTCACCGCGCGCAGATGCGGCAACGCCTCGCGCGCCGCCAGAAACGGCCCGCGCGCGTTGGTCTCAAACATCTCGTCCCATGCCGCCGTGGTCAGGGATTCAAGAGGCGCCGAAGCGAAAATGGCGGCGTTGTTCACCAGCACGTCGAGGCGCCCGAATGTTCGCGTGACGCCGGCCACCGCCGCGCGCACCGAAGCTTCAGAGCGCACATCGCACTGCATCGCCAGGGCGCGGCGTCCCAGCCCCTCAATTTCACGCACCGTCTCGGCGGCCTCGGCCGACGAGTTCCGGTAACTGATGGCGACATGCGCCCCGGCCCGCGCCAGCGCCAGCGCAATGCCGCGCCCAATCCGCTTGGCGCCTCCGGTCACAAACGCCGATTTCCCGCTTAGCGGTTGCGTAGCCATACCGTTCAGCCACGATTGTACGGCTCCGGCGCGCAGGCCAACGATTGGCGGATTCCGCAAGCGCACGCCGCCCGTGGCTTCGACCAACCGGTTGTGTGTGCCACTGCCGGATGCGATCTCCAATCTGACCAACTCCCGCCAACCGGCTTGTCAACCCCTGCACGCCCCTCACCCAAGCCCATCCCGTTCATTCCAAACAGATCATTTTTCTTCCCAACCTTGCCGGTTAATTCCGCCAAATCGCTAGAATAGTTTTAGGGATCAAAACTGGGTGATTCTTCTCGGGAGACGGCCCGGGAGTGGTGCTAGGCGCGGAAGCCATCCCCGGGCCGCCCGCTTTTAACCCCTGCTTTGCAGTCCCTTCGCAGCCAGGCTCAGCCTGGGGTGGCGCCGAAAGCAGGGCAAAACGCCCCAAAAATGGCCGTAAGTCCTTATTATTGGGGATTTTAGAATCTAACCCCTTTATTATCAAGAATTTAGACTCAGTACTAAATAGTATAAGTGATTGCAAACAAACCACTTAACCCCTCCAGAAGAGGGGGTAGGGGAGGGGGTAACTGAAAAGTAAATCGACTACCCCGTGGACAGCGACGCCAATTCCCCCGGGGAGCCTGTGTTCTTGATTTGAAGCGCAGGAAACGAGAGGCTAATTGGAATTGGGCGGAGCAGTCTGCGCTCCACCGGAAGGCTTGTTGGACGGCGGGGCGCTCTTCTGGGAATTTCCGTTGTTGTTCGTCCCCGAGCCGTTACCGGAATTCCCCGAATTGTTGTCGTGGTTTTCGTAGACGGAATATTGGGCTGCCGGCCGATGCAGCTTCACTTCCATCGACATCTGCGCCTTATCGACCTGATAGTCCTTCCCGTAGGTCTGGAACCCGTTCGCAATCACCTGCAGGCGCACCGTGTCGCCAATGGGAATCACGTCAATGGTGGCCTTACCTTCTTCGTTGCTCTTCAGCTCCATCGATCCCTTATCCCGGTCGCCCTCCACGGGATGAAAGATCACGGCGGCGTTCTCGATCGGCTTGCCATTGTCATAGCGCAGCACGGTAACCTGGATCGTCGAGGTCGGCGGAGGCGCCTTGTACTTGCGTCCGCGCCGGTCAGTGTTTCCTTGGGCGCCCGCGGCCATCGCGCTGAGGAACAAGCCGGAGGCGGCCGCCAAGATGCCTAAACGGAGAGTCCATCGTTGCAACATGAAGATCATTTTATCGCGTTCCCGGCCTCTCGGCGCCACCCAATGATCTCCCGTCGATGTCTCTCTATGCCTTGCTCAAAGACGGGACGGCGACGGATGATGGGTTCGGTCCCCGCGGCGCCTTTCATCGCCGGCCGTTCGCTACTTCGATATCTGCCCGACCGCCCGGGTGGCGCACAACAACGAGACGAGCGCTTTTCGTCGCGATGGCGCTGGCTGCGGCGCGAGCGCTGAATCGATATCGGTCTCACATTTTGGCATAATTATTGAGCGTAATTCACTCAAATATTTACCAAAATTTACTTGACAATCCGCAGCCGTTTCCCTATCTTTAGCAATTGGAAGGTGAGACTGCTAGCAATGAACAGCAAGACTGCTAGCTCTGCCGCCTTCGGGACGGCGATTTCGGGGATTCGCCCCCGGTCGCGCGCATCCCGCAACCCCCAAGCTTTTGTCTTAAATCACCCAAAAATCCCGCGGACGGGGCCTAACCCGATTCGCGCGTGAAGGAGAAGCGAAGCAATGGCAGCAACATCCGTAACGACCACATTCACCCCGCTCCACGACAGAATCCTTGTCCGCCGAGTGGAAGAGACCGAGACCGTTCGCGGCGGCATCATCATTCCCGATAGCGCCAAGGAAAAACCCCAGGAGGGCGAAGTCATCTCCGTGGGCAAGGGCAAGTCCAACGACGAAGGCAAAGTCTTCCCCCTGGACGTGAAGGCGGGCGACCGCGTCCTCTTCGGCAAGTACTCCGGCACCGAGATCAAGATCGACGGCGAAGAGTATCTCATCATGCGCGAAGAAGAAGTCCTCGGCATCATCAAGAAGTAGGCGCGCAGAGCGCGCCAGTGGTCGGTGAACAGTGGACGGTGGTCAGCAAAAACCACGCATTCCTGGCATCCTGGCCATTTGGTTCGACTCAAGTTTGAAAACCGAAACCACACAACTGATCACTGAACGCTGTTCACTGATCACTGGAGAGTGAAATGGCAAAGCAAATTCTGCACGGTGAGGATTCCCGTCAGGCGATTCTGCGCGGCGTCAACACGCTGGCGGACGCCGTCAAGGCGACGCTCGGCCCCAAGGGCCGGAACGTTGTGATCGAGAAAAAGTTTGGCTCGCCCACCATCACCAAGGACGGGGTGACGGTGGCCAAAGAGATCGACCTCAAGGACCCGCTCGAGAATGTGGGCGCGCAACTGGTCCGCGAAGTGGCGTCGAAGACCAGTGACGTGGCCGGCGACGGAACCACAACCGCAACCGTGCTGGCGCAGTCCATCTTCCGCGAAGGCGTAAAGACGGTAGCCGCCGGCGCCAATCCCACCGCCCTCAAGCGCGGCATCGAGAAGGCCGTGACCGCGGTCATCGGGACCCGTGACAAGGACGGCAAATGGACCGAGGGCGGCGCATTGGGCGAGCTCTCCAAGCCTGTGAACGAAGGCTCGGTGGCCCAGGTCGGCGCCATCTCCGCCAACGGCGATCAGGAAATCGGCGACATCATTGCTCACGCGGTCAAGGTCGTCGGCAAAGACGGCGTTATCACCATCGAAGAGTCGAAGACCTTGCACACCGGCCTCGAAACCGTCGACGGCATGCAGTTCGACCGCGGCTATCTGAGCCCCTACTTCGTCACCGACGCGGAGCGGTTGGAAGCGGTTCTCGACGAACCCTACATCCTGATCTACGAAAAGAAGATCAGCGCCATGAAGGACCTGCTGCCCCTGCTCGAGCAGATCGCGCGCGGCGGCAAGCCGCTCCTGATCATTGCCGAAGACGTTGAAGGCGAAGCGCTGGCCACCCTGGTGGTCAACAAGCTGCGCGGCACGCTCAACGTCGCCGCTGTCAAGGCCCCGGGCTTCGGCGACCGCCGCAAGGCCATCCTGGGCGACATCGCCATCCTGACTGGCGGCAGGGCCATCACCGAGGACCTCGGCATCAAGCTCGAAGGCGTGAAGCTCGAGGACCTGGGCAAGGCCAAGCGCATCACCATCGATAAGGACAACACCACCATCGTCGACGGGGCGGGGAAAAGCTCCGAAATCGAAGGCCGCGTCAAGGAGATTCGTTCGCAGATCGAGAAGACCACCTCCGATTACGACAAGGAGAAGCTCCAGGAGCGGCTGGCCAAGCTGGTCGGCGGCGTGGCCATCATCAAGGTGGGCGCGGCCACGGAGACCGAACTCAAGGAGAAGAAGGCCCGTGTCGAAGACGCGCTGCACGCCACCCGCGCGGCGGTCGAGGAAGGCATTGTCCCCGGCGGCGGCGTGTCCCTGGTGCGCTGCATGGCGACGGTCGAGAAGCTTATCGGAACGCTCTCCGGCGACGAGAAGACCGGTGCCCAGATCGTGCTGAGGGCGCTCGAAGAGCCGCTTCGCCAGATCGTCGGCAACGCCGGCGAAGAGGGCGCTGTGGTGGTGGCCAAGGTGCTCGACTCCAAGGACCCGCACTTCGGCTACAACGCCCTGACCGGCAAGTTCGAAGACCTGGTCGCATCCGGTGTCATCGATCCCACCAAGGTCACGCGCACCGCACTTCAGAATGCCGCTTCCATCGCGGCCCTGCTGCTTACCACCGAGGCTCTGGTCTGCGAAATTCCCGAGCCCAAGACCCCGGCTCCGGCCGGCGGCCACGGCGGCATGGACGGCATGTACTAGCGTTGCGCGTCCAACGGATCGCACCTTTGGCGCAAATGGACATCAACCCCCAGCTACGGCTGGGGGTTTTTTTCTCAAGCCATGACATTCCGTCGCGCCGCTCGAAAAAGTTCCGCTTTGACCGCGTTGCGAGCCACAGAAACTCTCATTTTCCGGAGGCCCGGCGACACGCCGGAGGCGGCAAGCCAGACACAGAGGTCCCACGCGCCGACCATACACGCAGACCCGTAAAATCGGGGTCAGGTGAGAGGACGGCGGGCGTCATCCCACCACCTGCACAATCAGCCTCGCTCACCCTTCATTGCTTTGCGCTGGCGGGAGGAACAATTCCATTCATTCTCAGGTATTCGACGATTTGGCCGTAGTGATCATTGGCATGGGCAACGCCAAATGCCGCAAGGGTTGCCCGGGTCTGCAAGCCCGGTTCGGGCGTCTTGATCACTTCAAATGCATTGCCGGGCGTAAGGGTCGCAATCGCCTTGTGCGCGAAATTGAATGATCCAGCCAATGCCGCGACGACGTCTCCCTTCCGTGTCAGCTTCCCAATCGCACTTACATCTGCGTCGGGTTTCAAGCCGCTGATCGCGCTATAGAAGAAGTAGTTCGCCTGGGCCACATGGGTCGCCTCCTGGGCGAAGGTCCGTACGCCCTGGAACTCTGTGTGCTGCGATGGAGCAAAGATCGCAGAGCTTGGCGCGAAGGAGTATTTTTCCGCCGGCATCGCTCGCACCGCGCTCATCATCTCCTGTTCGATCAAGGTGAGTTGCGAATCCAACGCCTGCGATGGCGTCGCGATGGTTCCGGCTGCAGGCTGCTGCCCATTGTCGACCGATCCCGTCTGCGCCACTCCGGCAAGTGACCCAATTCCCAGCACTGCGCCGATTGCCAAGATACGTATGCGCATAGCACCCTCGGCTTTCAAAAGCGCATCCAGATTACCAGAATGTCACGCGGAACAGAACGTGTTTTCCGGCAGGGTTGCACTGTGTTACGTGGCAGAACTGAGTGTATCTGGCGCAGCGCAGGCTTGCCGCGTTTCGCCACCCTGAGCGGGGTGTGTTCGCTCTGGAACGCCTCTAGCTCTCCAGCGAGCGTGTCGCCAGCTCCATTTCGCGCTCCCGCCGAGCCTGCGCCAGCAGCGCCCTCACTTCTTCGTCGCTGGTCGCCCTGAAGTCGCGGTAAAACATCCCCACCGCCTCAAAGTCCAGCGGCTGCTGCGGGCAAATCACCCGGTCCGCCTCGTTTTCGAGCTCCCGGCAGGTGCGCGCCGAAGCCACCGGGGCCGCAATCATCACCCGGCTCGCAACCTTCCTCACCGCGCGCGCTCCGGCCTTCACGCTGGCGCCGGTCGCGATGCCGTCGTCGATAAGAATCGCCGTGCGCCCCGCAATTTCCACCGGCGGACGCCCTTCGCGGTACGCGCCTTCCTGTCGCTCCAGTTCCCCGGTCTCCCGTTCGATCACCCTCCGCATCACGTCTTCCGAAACTCTCAGCGCCTGCACGATGTCCTGGTTGAATACCACCACCCCGCCGCTGGCGATTGCACCCATCGCCAGTTCCCTCTGCCCGGGAACGCCGATTTTGCGCACCATGAAGATGTCCAATGGCCATCCGAAGGCGTGCGCCACCTCGAACGCCACCGGCACACCGCCGCGCGGCAGCCCCAGCGCCACGGCGTCTTTAAGCTCCCTCAGCTCAGCCATGGCCGCGGCCAGCTTTCGCCCCGCGTCTCTGCGGTCTTCAAAGAACATTCTCTGTTGCCCCGCCACTCCTTGTCGTTGCCCCACGCCCTGAGCTCGGCATTCGGGTCTCCTGGTCAAACTCCGGCCAATTGGGCCAGAGCGAACCCCCAACGAAACCGATTCGCCACGCGACCGCGGTCTTCGCATCTGAAATTACACCCGATGGCTGTTTCTGGAAACCCATTCCAAGTAGAGCCCGCTGATGCAAGGCGCTCGCGATGGATTCCTCCGCGCGCTGCGCTCGTTGGCGCGCCGCATCCCGCCTCTTTCTCCGGTCGAGGCAGGCAAAGGCTGGAGCTTAAGCAGGAAGCGGTTAGGCTTGGGGCCGTCGGCGGGAATTGACGCAAAGCGCCGGCGCTTCGGGCCCGGATCGCGTACGCTGCCGGATCGTCGAACCCTATACCGCTGTTCACCACACGCCGGCCGCGAATTGCCTATTGGCGGTAGGACCTTGGGAAGCGGACATCAACCCCCGCTTCCCGATTCACTTGTTCGGTCGCGGCCACGTCGAGCGCGGTCAAGGGAATCTCGGCCCGGTCCCGATCCAGGATGTACAGCGTGGTCGACGTCAGCATATAGTTGTGAACCTGCATCGGCGGCCTGCCGTCATTAAAAACCAGCGTGACGGCTTGCTGGCTGTTGGGGCTCCGGTAGGGCGGCCGATACTGCACCGGGCTGTCGCCGCTCGACGGCCAATAGGGCGCGTACACCCGCGGAGCCGGCGGATAGGCCAAATAAACCGGCGGAGCCGGGACAGGCGCCATCGCGGTCACAATGGGAGCCGGGGTTGGTTCAATCAGCGGCTGCACAATCGGCTGTGCCTGCGGGACCTCCTGCGGCGCTGGAACGGAATAGGCGCTCGGCGCGCGGTGCATCAGGCCGTAAGGGTCGGCATAGGGCTCTTCACGGAATGGCTGGGCCGCGGGAACCTCCAGGTCTTCCATCACCTTGAGCGTGAGCCGCGTCTCTCCCTTCAGCGTAGGCCGTGGACCGCGCCGGGGCAGGTTCAGTACGTCGATCGGCCACAAAATCGGAATCGACCACTCCACAACGTCGCGGACCGCGTGCCCTTTGCCCAGGATGCGGCCCTGGCGGTCGACATTGTAACCATGCACGCCCACCACCTTGGCCGCCATGGGAAGAACCGTGTCCGGCTCAATGACCATACGGTCGAAATCGAGCTCCATCCAGCCTTTCCCGACCAGGTGGCCGGGGTCCTTGTAGTCCTCGAAACGACCCTCCATAAAGCTGCTGTAAGGCAACGCGAAGCGTACGTGTCCTTCCGTGTAGCCCACCTGGCAGAGGACGGGATCGCCGACGGCGACCGTCTTGGAGGAGAGTTTCGGCTCCGAAAGCGTGCACTCGATCAGAGAACCGGCGGGGATCAACTGCATGG
>JASHTU010000046.1 GCA_030040395.1 Acidobacteriaceae bacterium | reverse complement strand
ACTGGGTGTTGGTGCTCGACGACGCATCAAAGAATTACCCTCCGCCCGGAACGAGCGTTGATCACCAGCACTGAAAAGGATGAAGTTCCACGATGCGGAGCGATCGCGCTGTCTAACTTGGGACGGCGATGCATGCATATCGCCAATATCCAAAAGGAGAAATTCGCGATGAAAGGATTGGACCGGGCGTCTCGGATACTGTCAATCATTTTGCTTTCGGTCATGGCGAGCATTCATTTGGCCGCGGCCGCGACGCTTCCCCAGTTACGCGTCTCCGACAACGGCAGATATTTCGTTACCGAAGAGGGAGCGCCCTTCCTTTATCTCGCAGACACCGCCTGGACGCTGTTGGACTGTACTCGACAGGACATAGATACATACTTGCAGGACCGTGCCAAGAAAGGATTCACAGTAATTCAAATCAGCGTGGCGGGCTTCAGCGCCCTTACGGTGCCGAATGCCTATGGCCAGATGATCTTTATTGACCAGAACCCAAGTCAACCCAATCAAGCCTACTTCCAGCTTCTCGACTATGTCGTAAATAAGGCGGAGTCGCTCGGGCTTTATGTGGCTCTGGTCCCGCTCTGGGCGAATAATTATGAGCGGCCGGGTCATGTTGAAGGCTTCCCCGATGATCAGCATCCCAACGTGCTGAACCCATCCACTGCGTTCAGCTACGGCAAGTTTCTCGGAGACCGGTATCGGAATAAGCCCGTGATTTGGATTCTGGGAGGCGATTGGTTCGCCACCGGGTACGAAGACGTCTGGAGATCGATGGCGAAGGGGCTCGAGGAAGGTGATGGCGGAACCCACCATTTGATGACCTATCATGAGAAGTCGCCGCACAGCTCGTCCCTATGGTTTCAAAATGACCCCTGGCTAAGCTTCGATATGATGCAAACGGGCCATACGATTCTGAACCGCAATTATGATTTAGTAGCGGCGGATTGGAACCGCGTTCCGGTTAAACCTATCGTCGATGGCGAGGGAGGTTATGAGGGAATTGCAGACGCCATGGTTCCTGGCCACAAGATAGACGCTGCGGATGTGCGTAGGATTGCCTATTGCGCCTTGTTCGCGGGTGCGGCTGGGTATGCGTATGGCGCCCATGGAGTGTGGGGTTACCGCAGCCCAACGAAAACGACTTCGGCCGCCCGGCAGCCATTTCACGACACGAAGCACGGCGTTGCCCTACCCTGGAAAGAGGCGTTGCAATTGCCCGCCGGGACGCAGATGCAATATCTGCGGGATCTTCTCGAATCGAGGCCCATGCTCAACCGAATTCCGGATCAATGGTTGATTGCCAACGATCCCATGGGCACCGAGAATCGCATTCAAGCCACTCGCGACGCGGGCGGAAGTTATGCATTTATTTACACCGCGACCGGCGAAAAGCTGACCATCCGCATGACGGATAGGATCTACGACAAGCTGTCGGGAAAGACGATTCGCGCTTATTGGTACAATCCGCGTAATGGAACTTCGCAAGAAATTGGCGAATTCAACAAGGAGCCGTTCCGAGACTTTACTCCTCCCTCAAGTGGACATGGCAACGACTGGGTGTTAGTGCTCGATGATGCCACCAAAGGGTATCCGCCGCCCGGGAAGACCGCCTACAACCCGCACTGACAATCATGGTACACGATGTGGATCAGTAAACAGGATGATAGTAGTGCGTCGATCTGGCAATCTCTATGAGGCAGGGCTTCGTCGCTTCCGGGTTCAACTGTCATTGTCCGGGCAGCGCAAAGGAAAGTATGTTGGGTCCGGAAGCAATGGCGACAAATTGCCTGCCGCCAATGGCATAAGTCATCGGCGAGCCCTTTATGGCGTGGTTGGTTTCGAAGTGCCACAGATACTTTCCGGTGCGTGCATCGACGGCGGCAAAACCTCCGCTGCTTTCGCCCAAGAACACCAGACTCCCGGCGGTTGTGAGGACGCCGGCGTAGTTCGACTGCGCCGGCCCGGGCAGCGCAATCTGCCAGGCTGGCTTGCCGGTTTCAATGTTAATGGCGCGAAGAATTTTCTGCGCGGGCTCGGCGGGATTGTTATAGCGGCGAAATCCGCCCTCTTCGGATTTGACATAGATTCCGCAGTCTTCAACCGTCATCACATAATACAACCGAGTGGATGGATTGTAAGCGGTCGAGTACCAGTTTGTCGCGCCGCGCACCGCGGGGCAGGTTATTGATCCTTGCGCGTTGGTTTCATTGGCCGGAAGAAGTATGGGAGTCCATGTCTTCGTATCGATTCCGCTTGCCCAGGTCAGTCTGCTCACTAACTTCGTGGCTAACAGGGGCTTTCCATTTGTGCGATCGAGAACGTAGAAGAAGCCATTACGATTGGCGTGCAGCAATAACTTACGATTCTTCCCCTTCCAGTCGGCATTTACCAAAACGATGGGCTCGTTTGCGTCCCAATCATGCAGGTCATGAGGAGTAAATTGATAGTACCAGAGTATTTTGCCGGTTTTTACGTCGATGGCAAGGTCGCTGTTGGTGTAGAGATTGCCGCCCAGCCGCTGATCGCCATCGGTATCCGGATGGGGGTTGCCCACCGGCCAATAAAGGACATCGCTTTTGGTGTCGAAGCTGCCGGTGGTCCAGGTTGCGCCGCCCCCTAAGGCGAGGGCGGTCCCTTGCCATGTAGTCGCTACCAGGTCAGTATCGCCGGGCTTAGGAACCGTCCAAAGCCGCCATGCGAGCGTGCCCGTCGCCGCCTTGTACGCAGCAACAAATCCTCTGATTCCATCGTCCCCTCCGCCCACCCCGGTGATCACCAGGTCGCCGACCACCAGGGGAGCCGCTGTACCCCCGAACCGCCCGGGGCCTTCACGAACGGATACATCCCAGAGCAGCGCGCCCGTCAGGCGATTCAGCGCAAGCAAATGGGCATCGTCAGTTAGATAGAAGACGCGGTCGCCAAGGGTAGCTACGCCACGATTAACCCCGATTGCGGCATCGGAAGAAATGACGGAAGTTTGACTCTTGGGCCGTTGGTAGCGCCAGATTTCGCGGCCGGTCAATCCGCTGAGCGCATATACCTGGTTATTGGCGGTTACATACATCACGCCATCTACGACCACCGGCGTTGTTTCGAGACCGGGAAAGGGAAGGGGGCAAATCCATTGCAGTTCGAGCTTCGAAACATTCCGGGTAGTTATGTCGTCCAGGCTGCTGTCGCGATTGCCGTCCGGCGTTCCGTTATAGTTGGGCCAATCGCCCTTTTTGGGGTGCAGGATCTCCGTCATTTGGACCTGAGTCGGAGCAGGTTGCGGCGCAGTGAGCGGTCCAACGCCGGGCCCTTTGAGGCTGCTCAGGTAGGCGACGAGATCGTGCAGCTCGGCTGGCGCGCCTTTGAATACGGGCATCGGCGAATGTTCGTCCGGAATGATCTCCTTATATTCGCGGTCAACCAGTAAGTGCAGTTTTGCGTCGGCGGTTTGCAAAACGAGATCATGGCTGCCCCGTGCGCGCTCGAATCCGTGCAACGTGCTTCCATTGTCCATGGTCACGGTAACAGCCGCCCAGCCGGAGGTAATCCTTGCGTCCGGATCGGTCAGGGACTTCGTCAATTCCTCGGGTCTCAGCCTGCGTCCTGCATCGGAAAGATCGGGACCATTCGCCATTCCTCTGCCGCCGGCCATATGGCATGTCGAACACTGGCCGGCGCCAAAGAAGATACGCTCGCCAGCTTGCGAATCGTCGGCAACGCCAATCTCCGATCCGGCGCGGTTGAGCGCGCGGATATACCGGACGAGTACGTCGATATCGGCGGCGGGCAAAGAAAAAGGCGGCATGCCATTCTTGCCTTTGCGGATGATGTTTGCAATGTCGGCGTCAGACATGGCGCGCAGTTCGGCGGAATTGACGAGCGAAGGCGCGCGATCCGAACCGCGCGCGTCCTGCCCGTGGCACAGGGTGCAGTTTGCAAATTGATCCGGCGGCTTTTCCGGCTGGGCGGCCGCAGGCGTGGTGTTGTCCGCCGCCTGCGAAAACACCGGCCAATTGCCAGAGCCAAACACGAGAGGCGCCACGAGGAGCGGGAACAGGAACGGCCGCCTTAGCCGGGGAATTCGATTCATGAACCAACTCCTGACGGCCGGCCTCACGATTTCCGAAAGGGAGAAACGGCCAGAGTTGCGGCGGAAGTGAACAGCGCTTCTATCATTTTCAGGCAAGGTCGCGCCTCACTTGACCTTCCTTTCCTAATTGGAGGCGGGACGCAATTTGGCCCCTCATCAAGCTGCAATTTGCGCAATCAATAGAAATCCACATGATTCCGGTCCCCGAAAAGACTGCCTTGCGCGCCGAGAAGCGCCTCGTAAGCCTCAGTATCGTCATACAGGCGGCATTTTGAACTGTCAAGCTATTTTCCCGTTGTCACACCGCAATGCTGCTCAAAATCTTCAAGTTGAGCAATATTTTTCATTTTATGCTTGACATTTCAATTTTTGGATTGTTAATGTGCTCTCGTTTGACTGGTTTTGGAATTCGCCGACGCCAAGATTCGTTTGGCTCCTGCGGCAGGTTCCCTGGGCCGGTCACGCCCCGGCTCCCCGGTCCTGATCGAACAGAAAATTCCAAGCCGTTCAACCTATGGAGGTCACGCATGGAGCGCAGATCTTTACTCGTTTTGCTGATCTTTTCCCTGGCCTCGATTTTTGGACTGCCGGCCGCGCTCCGGGCGCAGACGGCGAACGGGGCCATCACCGGAACCGTTCTCGACCAAACCGGCGCCGCGGTCGCGGGCGCAACCGTAACCGCCACCAACCGGGAAACGGGCACGGTTTCCAAAGCCACTGCCACCAGCACCGGGCTTTATGAGTTTCCCTCTTTGCAGCCGGGCACGTACGACGTGAGCTTTACCGCCAAAGGATTTGCCGTTTCCACCGCGCTGGGAATCGAGGTTCAGGCGGTTCAGACCAAGCAGGTGAACGCCAAACTCCAGGTTGGGTCAAGCACACAGACCGTTACGGTGACCGAGGCGGCGCCGATGCTGCAGACGCAAAGCGCGGAAATCACGGCGACCATCCCCCAATCCATGGTGGAGAACGTCCCTTTTTACAACATCAATTCGGGACTCATGAATCCCACCGAGTTCGCTTCCACGCAACCGGGGTCACAATCGGAAACGCCCTCGGGAAATTTTGGCATGCGTGTCAATGGCCTGCCTGACGATACTTTCCGGGTCATCGTGGACGGCATGGACATCACCAGTTCGATCGATCCAACCCACCTGTCCGAGACTAACCCTTCGGTGTATGCAATGGCGGAATCAACGCTGCAGGTCAGCAACTTCGATCCGGAGTTCGGACAGATTGCCGGCGGCCTGTTAAACTACACGACCAAGTCCGGCTCCAATCGCCTGCATGGCATGTTATGGGAAAACTGGGTCAACACAGTGTTGAACGCCGGCAACCCTTTTACGAACAATGGAAGCGGCGGATTAGTTCGCCCCGCCGATTATAAGAACGACTTCGGGTTCCAGGTGGGCGGCCCGGTCGTCATTCCCCATGTGTACAACGGGAAAGACAAGACATTCTTTTTCTTCAACTGGGAGTTCTATCTCAACGACACCTCTCTGGCGGGCGATTATGCGACCGCGCCCTTCGCAGCATACCGGACTGGAGATTTCAGTTCGGCTCTGACGAACATCCAGCTGGGCACGGATCCGCTGGGAAGACCAATCTACGAAAACGAAATCTACGATCCTACGACGACGCGCTTGGTCAACGGCCAAGTGGTCCGCGATCCCTTCCAATATAACGGGCAGTTAAACGTGATTCCGCCGGGACGCATCGATCCTGTAGCGTCGGCGATTCAAGCCCTTATTCCAGCGGCGCAAGGCTCCAGCCTGGTCAACAATTATCCCGCGAGCCTTTTGGGCAATCAGACCGATGTGCGGTCTATTCCCAGTGTCAGGATCGATCAGAACCTCGGCGCCAATCTGAGGTTCAATTTCTACTATCAGCAATGGAGAGACGACCTGCCCAATAACACCGCCAGTTATTTTTCCTGGCCCATTGCCGACTCGCGCATCTATAAAACCCGTGTGCACACCTACCGGTTTAACTTAGACGATACGCTTACTCCCACTATGCTGCTTCACTTCGGACTCGGGGAGGAGGGTTATGTCCACGGAGACCACGCGCCGGATAGTGAAGTGGACTACGGGGCGAACGCCAAGCTTGGACTTGTTGGAGCATCATTGAGCTCCTCGCCCTTCCCCGAGCTCACGGGGCTATATTCGGCTACGGGGGGAGGATTTGCGACCTCAGGTACTACCGGCACTCTGGGTTTCACCAACTATGGGATTTATACCAACGATACGCCGACGGCCGTGGGATTCCTTTCCTGGCTAAAGGGCAACCATTCGTTCAAGTTTGGCGCCGAGTGGCGCGACAACCTCTGGACCGATTTGGAAAAGCGTAATACGGGAGGCGTGTTTAACTTCGCGTCGCAAGAGACGGGTCTTCCTTACTTGCAATCCGGAACGCTGAGCGGAGGGAATGTAGGTTTCCCATACGCCAGCTTCTATCTCGGTTTGCCCGACTCGGCCTCCGTCAGCACCGAACAGGAGCCTACTTTCATCAAGCAGGCCTATGGATTGTATGGTCAGGACACTTGGAAAGTCAGCTCAAAACTTACGCTGGATTACGGTATTCGCTATGATTATCAGACTTCGTGGAGAGAAAAGCGAGACCGTTGGTCGGAATTCGGCCCCAATGTTTCGAACCCTTCGGCAGGCGGCCTGCTGGGCGGTGTGCAATACGAGGGGAGCGGAACAGGACGTTGCAATTGCCAATTCACGCGCACTTATCCGTATGCCGTTGGCCCGCGCCTTGGCTTCGCGTTTTCCCTTTCCTCCAGGAACGTTATAAGAGGCGGCTGGGGCTTTACCTATGGACCCACAAACTTCATCGAGTATCTGAGCAACACCGGCATCGTGGGCGTGGGCGGCTGGAATACCCTCCCTTTCCAGGCAACGTCCTTCGGTGTTGCGCCGGTAACTCTGGCCGGGGGTCTCGTGTATCCTGCGTCGGAGTTCACAGCAAACGCGCTTAGTCCAGGAATCTACCCTTTTCCCGGGCAGGTAAACCCTCCTGCCTACTACGTCAACCCTGGAGCAGGCCGGCCTTCGAGAATCAATCAGTGGAATATCACCTATGAGCGGCAAATCACGTCGAGCATTGCCGTTGACGCAACTTACGTCGCTAATCGCGGTGTATGGCTGGGGTCAAATCTTCTCGATCCCAACGGCAACACCGCAGCCAGATTCGCGGCTCATAACCTGGATGTTACGAATCCCACCGACCTGGCGCTTCTTACTTCGCCCGTGAGCTCGCCCCAGGCGCAAGCGGCCGGTTTCACGGCGCCCTATGCCGGCTGGCCGACCGGTCAAACCGTGGCGCAGTCGCTGAGGCCGTACCCGCAGTTCACTTCGATTACGTCCGACTGGGCAAACAACGGGAATAGCCAGTACGATGCCTTGCAGATCAAGGCGCAGATACGAAACTATCGCGGACTTTTTGCGACTGTCGGCTACGTCTTCCAGAGCGAACACAGCCTTGGCGTTTCATATCCGGGATACTTCGCTGCTCTTACCTTGGTCAACGATGTTTACAACCGCCAAGCCAACGAGATGATCGATCAGATGTCTCAGCCGCAAGTCTTCAACACCGCGATTTCCTATAGGAGCCCGGCCTTCGGCAGCAGCAAGCTGGAGCGGGCAGTGACGGAAGATTGGACTTACGGGGCGTTTTTGCGGTACGCAAGCGGAACCCCAATTCCCGCTCCCTACGCGCAAAACAATTTGAACAGTGTTATGCTGCGCAGCGACACGAATGTTACCTTTTTCAACAGGGTTCCCGGCGTGCCCCTCTTTCTCAAGAACCTGAATTGCCACTGCATCAATCCCAACGAACAGTTAACCCTCAATCCGGCCGCTTGGTCGGATCCGGCTCCTGGAACGTTTGGCTCCGGCCAGATTACTTATAACGACTACCGCTATCAGCGCCGGCCGCAGGAGTCCATGGGTTTGGGACGGCTGTTTGAGATTCGGGAAGGGATGTCGCTCGAGCTCCGGATGCAATTCTTCAACGTATTCAACCGAACTCAACTGGCGAATCCGACCGCCACCAACGCCTTGCAGTCAACCGTGTCGGGGGCGAGCGGCTTAGAGTCCGGCTTCGGCTACATTAATCCTCATGCGTTGTATGGTTCACCGCGGCAAGGCCAGCTCACGGCGAATTTCCGATTCTGAGCGGTGAAATGCGACGGGCGGGAAGCTGCAGCTGCGAAGCCGCGTGGGCCGCGTGTACGGGTCCGCGATGAGCAAGCCTCTTTGAGTGGCAAGTTTGCGGTCGGCGGAACAAGCATCGAGATGATGAGCAATAAGAACGCGTATCTCGCAGAGTCTTATCCCTGATAGGATGCAGTCATGCCGGGCGCGAGCATCCCGGAGCCGGGTCGGCCAGGAGAAAACTTATGGGTAAATCGAAGGTTGCCGAAACCAGCCAGATAGGCAACCTGGGGAGCGGTTTGAATCGGCGTACGTTTCTGGCCGGCGCGGCGGCGGCAACCGCGGCCGCGGCGGCAGGCAACGTCTTCGGTCAATCTCCCAGCGTCGATGAGATGCCGATCATCGATGCGCACATCCATTTGTTCGACGGGACCCGACCTCTGGGCGCTGGATATATGGGTTCGCCCGCCTATCGCGCTATTTCCAAGACCTCGCTTCCGTCGATGTACCGCCCGCAGGCGAGACCTGTCGGCATAATCGGAGCCGTGGTGGTCGAATCGAGCTTTTGGATCGATGACAATCTCTGGTATCTCGAACAATGCAGGACCGACCCGATTATGATGAGGGTTTCGGGAACGCTCGATCCGGGGCAGTCCGATTTCGGCCGCTATGTGGAGCATTTCCATAAGGACCCGATGTTTCGCGCCATCCGCTCCAGCCGCTTTTACACCGCTGATAACGGGAAGGTGGCGCTCAAGCCGGAACAAGTGGCGAACTTGAAGCTGCTGGCGCAGGCGGATCTGGCGCTGGACACGGCAAACCCCACGATGAATCTTATGCAGGCCAATGTCCTTTTGGCTGATGCAATTCCCGATTTGCGCATTATCATGGATCACCTGCCGTCCTTCGATCCCACTTCGGAAAATCAGCAGGCTTACGAAGCAGTGGTGAAAGATATGGCGAATCACCCCAATATCTTTGTCAAATTGACCGAAGTGTATCATCCCCGGCTCTCCGACGGAGTTATCGTCAGAGACTATGAGCCGCTGCGCGCAAGACTAGACTACCTATTCGACGCCTTCGGAGAAGATCGGGTGTTATTTGGCACCGATTATCCCAATAGCTATGGAGTCGCCACCATAGCAGAAGAGGTGGGTGTGATGAAGCGCTTCTTCTCGACTAAGTCGCGAGACGTTGCAGAGAAGTATTTCTCGAAGAATGCAATGAGGATTTACAAGCTGAGCTTGACTTAGTGAGTTAGGCAGGCTCGGAATAGATAGGAGGTTGCATGAAGAATCAGGACTTTTCGCGGCGGAGCTTCTTATCGGGAGCCGCCGCATTGGGAACCGCGGCGGGGGCGGCGGCGCTATGGGATCCGGCACAAATGGCGGCCCAGGTTGTGGGCGTCAAGAAGGGAGACCTTCCCGATCTCACCATTAAGGAAGTGAAGATTTACGTTACTGATCTGAAGGGCATCCATAAGCTCAACGGCACCGAAACCGGTGAGATCGTTTCCGTGGTCACGCACAGCGGCATCGAGGGGAATTACACCATTGGCGATCGCAACCGCACCGCCAATTGGTTGGAGTGGGCTAAGCCCGCGCTGGTTGGGAAAAACGTAATCGATCTGCTTCCTACAATCGCGTCCACCAGCGGCATGGAGACCCGGAGCGGCGGGTTCGATGCACCCTTCAGACGGCCTGCCGGCGGCGGCACGCGTGGCCGCAACGCCATGGGCTTCAGTTTTGGCGCCCCTCCGGGCCCCGGGGAAGGGCCGGCTTTTGGCGGCGCCGCTGTGGCTGGCTCCGGGCTGCAGACGCGCGGCGGCGGTGAATGGCCTAACTACTACACTGCCGCGGCCGATGTTGCGCTTTGGGACATTCTCGGCAAAGCCGTGAATCGGCCCATCTACCAGATTCTTTCCGGCGGCGTACAAACAAAGGACCGCGTCCTGGCCTACGCCAGCTCCCAGCATCTGCCTACTATCGAAGATTACGTTCCCGACGTGACTAAGGCCAAGCAGCAGGGTTACAAGGGTTACAAGATTCATCCCGGCAGCGGGCAACACGCAACGGGGCCGGAGATTCCCACTTACATGGGACACATGGAGGAGATTCGAGAAGTCCGGAAGGCAGCAGGCGACGACTATGTGCTGATGCACGACCCGGTGCAGATGTACAACCAGTTTGAAGCCATGGCGGTTGGCAGGTTGTTAGATGAACTGAACTACTTATGGTACGAAGACCCGCTTCCGACCATGGACGAAGAAGGTCTCATCGAACTAGTCAAGAAACTGGATATCGACATCCACGTGGGGGAGTTTCTTTATTCCATCGCCGATTTCGCTGAGTACATCAAGCGCGATGCGCTGAGCGTGGTGCGTCTGATCGCCGACAACGTGGGGGGGATTTCCGGCGGCATGCGCGTGGGCCTCTTGGCCGATGCGCACGGATACGAGTGCGCTCCGCATAACTGGGGAAATGGCTTCGATCTGGCGGTTCACTTCCACTTAGAACTTGCGCTTCCTAACGTGTATTGGTTCGAGATGCCTTTTCCGGTTGAATCTACTGATCGTCCCTACTTAAGCTATAAGTTCCGCATCGATCAGGATGGTTATGTGCCCGCGCCCACGGAGCCTGGCTTGGGTTATCCCCTGGATCGCGCCGCGCTCGACAAAACGACTTTGCGGATCGAGACTTAAAGCGCCTCCCAGGGTGATAGTCAGACCTTTGCAATCCCCACAAGCCCTCTTTTCCAGCAGCGGGAAGCGGCTACGCGTTGCCTCCGAGCCGTCCGATGCCGGGTCTTAAAACGGTGGCTTCTCCAGCTGCGGCGACCGCGGGAAAGCCGTCGATGGCGATACAGGGCATACCGAACAGAGCGCCTTTCGAACCCGCTGTTTCCGGCCTGCTCGGGCCAGTACGGCTGGTCGCATATTGAGTGAGGAGCACGGCAGGCATTGCGACCGAATGGCGCCCTGACTGCGATCCGGCGCTTCAATTCTCGGTCAATTTTCTTCCCCTTCATTGCGCATGGTGGTTATAGGGACGGCGTAGCTTGCACTCCGGGTTGAGGCGCACGCCGAACCCGGGCGTCTCCGGCAGCTTCATTCGCCCATTCACCGGGACCGGCTCGTCCAGGAGCAGCGGCGCAAACATGGGAATCACCCGGTCCGCGCCCGGCGCCATCATCAGAAACTCGGAGAAGGGGCTGTTGTGCCGGGTCACGACGAAATGGTAACTGTAGACACTTGAGCCGTGGGGAACCACCAGGACTCCGCGCGCGTCGGCCAGCGCGGATATCCGGATGAGCTCGGTGACGCCGCCGCACCACCCCACGTCGGGCTGAAGAATATCTGCGCAGCCCATCTCCAGCAACATGCGGAAGCCCCAGCGCGTGGCTTCGTGTTCGCCGGTGGTAATCAACATGCCGGCCGGCGCCTTGCGCCGCAATTCCGCGTAGCCCCAGTAATCGTCCGGCAAAAGCGCCTCCTCAATCCATTTGAGCCCGAAGCGGGAAGCGCCGTGAGCCAGCCGGAGCGCATAATTCAGATCGAGGCTCATCCAGCAGTCCAGCATCAGCCAGAAATCGTCGCCGGTTCGGGAGCGCATCTCGGCCAGTTGCGCCAGATTTTTCGCCAATCCCTCCTCGCCTTCGGCCGGACCGTGATGAAGAGGCAGCTTGCCGCCCATGAAGCCCATCTGTTTGGCCAGATCTGGCCGGGCCCCGGTGGCGTAGAAGACCAGCTCGTCACGCACCGGACCGCCGAGGAGGTGGTAGACGGGCTCCTGTCGCAGCTTTCCCACCAGATCCCAAAGAGCCAAGTCAACGCAGCTTATCGCGTTGAGCACGATTCCTTTGCGGCCGTAATAAAGCGTGGAGAGATACATCTGGTCCCAAATGCGCTCGACATCCGTCACGCGCGCGCCCTCAAGAAACCGCGCCAGGTGCATCTCTACGATCCAGGCTGCCGGTTCTCCGCCGGTGGTGACGGCGAATCCCACTTCGCCGTTGTCGGCCTCGATCTCGATAACCAAGCTGCCAAGGACGTTGAGACCGAAGGATTGGCGGCTGGCTCGGAATTGCGGATATTTCGCCATCGGCGTCGCAATATGGTCATCGATCCAGTGACCGCTTCCCTGGTCGTGGTAGTCGCCGCCTCCACCACGGAAGACATAGGCGCGCACCTGGCGAATGGTAGGGCCGCTCATGCGAGAAATCCCTCAAAGTAGAGAATGCGACGGTAATCCAAGCAATGTTCCCGCAGTTTGGGACGCGTCCTGAAACGCTTTTTGAAGACGGTGCACTATACGCAGATGATCCTTACAAATTGGCAATTAATTCTGCTGGTGGGCATGCCGTCGGTGTTGGCGCTGCTGGCGATTCTTCTGAATAACGCCCGCTCTGCTCATATTGAGACGCGGCTTGAGCTTATTGAGCTTCATTTGCGCCGGTTGCACCGGACCTCCATCCACGAAGAAGCGGCCGACGCAGGCGAAGAACCTAAGCTCATGCGATAATCGGCTCCAAAGACGTCCGGCGCTAGCTCAGTTCACACGCATTGAGCGCTGCAGGGCGGGTTCTGCAACCGAACTGGTCGAGAGTCCGCCGCGCCGGCAAACCCCGATTCCAACCCAGCCGAAAGATACAACCGGACCGACGCGAAGCCGGCCCGGCGGAGAAAAGCCATGGCGCAATCTGCCGGTCCCGAAGCCGCTCTTTATGTCACGGAGCGTGGCTTGACGGTGATCACCGTGGCGGGAACGACGGCTCCCGGCGCGGGCGCGGAGGGATACGTGCAGCCGGCGTCGTTGCCCCCGGCGGAAACCGGCGTGCAAGCCGGAAGGTTGGGACTGACTTGTTTGGTGTCGGTGGGCACGGACGATCCCGAAATAGCGTTGGGAATGGTGATGTAGTGGATCATGTTGTCGCCAGCCGTGGACACAAAGAAGGTCGTATTGTCGGGGCTGAAGGCTCCCGCGACGGGCCCGGTGATGGCGGAACTGCCGGTGAGAGGAACGTAGCTCAGGGTTCCGGCCCCGCTCGCCGCCGGCAGGTAATAGGGCAGGGAAGCGCCGGTCGTGGAACCTGAATACGTGATGAAGGCCAGGCTCGACCCCTGTGTCTGGCCCGCCGCAACTGGCGTAGAACCGGTCACCACCTGGTCCACAGTCGTCGCCCTGACGCTCAAGGTCTGGGATGGGTTCACCGTGTAATCGACGTTGAGAGGCAAAAGTGTCTGGACTCCCGTGGTGGCGTTGGTGCTGACCGGGCAGGCGATCGGAGTGGTGACGCCATTGGCAGCCACGCTGGGAACCGTGACCCCGATATCGCTGAGCGTTATCCCGCCGCCCCCGAGCCACTCGGCGCCCAGAATGTGGTGACCTTCGACGGTGGAAGCCAAGGCGTCAGACTGCACCGGAGCGGGATCGGGAACGCCATTGACGTTGTCACCCTCGGGGTAAAACGTCATGCTGGTTGCGTTACCCACCGTACCCGTGGGGCACCAGGTGTGGACCACAGTGGGCGTGCCGCGCAGGTACGCGCCTACACCGGGAATCATGATGGCGGGGGTTTGCGCAAGCGTCGGCGGAGCCACGTTGGGGGGCGTGGAGCAGGTGGGGATGTCGCTAGGCGGCAGCGGGCTGGGCGGCAGCGGATAGGTGCTCCAACCGGTGTTCGCGTTGTAGACGTAGAGCGCGTCGGTATGGCCGGTGATCTGCAAGGGGCCCTGCGCGCTGCAGCTTGCCGGCGTGTTCAGGTTCGCATTGTCGGTTATATAGAGCGTTTGCGAGTCTGGGGTCCACTCGGCGGCATTGCCCATGCCGGGAAAGGTGGTCGCGGCGCCGCCCGAGGTGGGATAGAGGTAGAACAGGTGACGGGCCTGGTCATTGATCAGCAGATGGGAATTGTCGGGCGAGACCGCCAGCACCACGCCCGGCGCCGTTGTGTCCTGTTTGGAGATGGCGTTCGAGTTGGTGTTATAAACCATCAGCTCGTGGGGCGAGCCGAAGTAAAGATCAGCGCCGTTGCGGTCCATCTGCAAGGAGTTGGGGACGTAGGGCAGGCGCACATTGGCGCCCAAGGCGCCGGTGAGCAGCTCGATGGGAACAAAGTACTGCGACTGGCCCGGGGCCGCGAACCACACATAATCGCTCGCCGTTCCCGGGGTGGTGATGTTCACCGGGTTGGAAGCGATCGACAGGCCGGTGCCGTTGACGCCGATTTGATTGATGGGCGACGGATTGCACGTAGGCGGCTGGCAAACCGCGTAGAGCGAAGCCACACCGGGGAAGCTGGTGGTGATGACCCCGCCGGAGCTGGCGCTGATATCGATGGGGTTCGTGGACTGGTAGGCGAGGGTCAGGCCGGTAAGCGGGTTGCCGTTGGTGTCGTACACCGTCGTGGTGAGGTTTTGTGGCACCCCCTGGGTGATAGTTCCCGATGTGGACCCGTTGGCCAGCTTGACGCTGATTGACGCCGGCGGGCAGGTGGAGAAGTAACCCGCTGCCGAGCCGGAGCCGGCAATGGAGCCGGTGATGACCGTGGTCCCGGGCTGCTCAGCGGTGATTTGGTTATTAGTGGAATTGATCGAACCCACTTGAGCGTTGCCCACGTTGAAGGTCATGAGCCCGATGGTCGATTCGCAAATGGGAACGGAAGTTATACCCGGGGGCAAACCGCCCGGGCAGGCGAAGTTGGCCGAACTCAAGCCTGCCGGTGCGCACAGCTCATATTGCTTGCCGTTGATCCCATAGCAAGCCTGGGTGTCGAGTTGCGCCACCTGGGTTTGTGAAACGCATTGTTGCGGCCCCACCAGAGCGATGGAGGTGATGGCCGGATGGACGTGGACCGCAACCGGGTTAGAGGTGACCGAATCCGCGGTGGCCGTGACATAGGCGATGGAGTACGGCAGGCCATTGGTTGAGGGTATGGGATCCGGCGGATTGCAGTAGGTGTAGTTGGCAATGCCGCCGCCGGTGTTGCGGTTCCAGGTGCCGGCGCAGATGTATCCGGTGGGCGAGATGTCCACGAGCTGATTGTTGGTGGTGCCGTAAGTGTAACTGTTGGCGCCCACCGAGGCGGACGTCTCGAGGCAGGTGAACGCCTGCGGCGACTGCACCTGCGCGGTCTGTCCGTAGGCCAGCGAAAGGCCGGTGATCTCGGGCTGCAACAGGATGTAAGCCACCTGGGTCGTCTGCAAATCGTAACCTGAGTTCAGGGGACAGTACTTGGCCGCCGGGTTGCGCGTGCAGCCGGAGATGGAAACCCCGGCGGGAATGGCCAAACACAACAAGCAAACAAGCGTCAAAAACCGCCGCATGAATCCTCCCCGTTCCGCCCCATCGCACCGCGGAACGGTCTGTCCGACTCCGTCAGAGATGATGAATTGAGCCGACCGCTCGCCTGTCCGGCGCAGGCTTGCCGCCGAGAAATCAACATCGCCCGCCGTCCTTCCGCAATCCGGCTACGAATCGTTTCAGGCAGGCGAGCAAACTCAAAAACTCCAAAGGAAAAGTGTATCAGCAGGGGCTCGCCCCGGATGCAAACCCAAGCTGCCTGCAAACTCTCTCCGATAGACTCCGCCGCAAGGCGATGGCGAGCAGCCCGCTTCACCCGCTGGCAGGCATGTACCGGGCGAACCACTCCGCCGCGCGCTCCAGCACGTCGCGCCGGTGCGCGGGGTTCACAAATCCATGTCCTTCGTTCGGGTAAACCACCAGCTCCGTGGGCACATGCAGGTCGCGCAGCGCGTGCCAGAACTCGAACGACTGCGGCGCGGGACACTCGCCGTCGCGGTCGCCCACCACCACCAGCGTGGGCGTGCGCGCCTGCTTGATGAAATCGATGGCGGAACTTTTGGCGTAGACCGCCGGATCGTCGTACACCGAGGCCCCGAAAAACGGAATCATCCACTGGTCGATGGAGTTCTCGCCATAATAGCTCAGCCAGTCGGAGATGCCCGCGCCGGCAACCGCGGCTTTAAACCGGTGCGTCTGGGTGATGGCGAACATGGTCATGAAACCGCCGTAGCTCCAGCCGGTCAAACCCACGCGCCCGGCGTCGATGGGGAATCTGGCCTCGACGGCGTCCACGCCGGCCAGGATGTCCCGCAGGTCGCCGTAGCCGAAGTCCTTACGGTTGGCCTGGGTGAACGCCTCGCCCTGCCCGTAGCTGCCGCGCGGATTAGGCTCCAGAACAAAGTAGCCGAGCGCCGAAAACGCTTCGGGGCTGAGAGGATCACCACGTGCCCAGCGGGGAACCACCGCCGAAGACGGGCCGCCATGAACTTCCACAATGAGCGGATACTTGCCGGGCGGGTATTTCTTGGCCGGGTCGTAGCCTTTGGGCAGCATGAGCCAGCCCTGCACATGAAATCCCTCGCTCGTCCAGGCCAGCGAAACCGTCTTGCCCCACGCTGGTTGTACTCCTTCGTTGAAGTGCGAGAGCTGCCGAAATTCGTAACAGGCGTTTGGGTTGTCGGCGGGAGCACTGCACTCGGCACCGACGTCCCTGGCATACCAGATCTCAGGCGGCTCAGAAAAAGAACTTTTTATGAAGGCGAACTGGCCGCGCTCATAAGAAAGACTCATCTCCAGGCGGCCAGCGCCGATGCTGGAGGGGAACTGGAAGTTGACCACATTGTTCCGGACAGAGAGGCTCGACGGTGACCTGAGAACCAGAGTGCGGAGCTGGCTGAATCCTCCGGCAAGCGCTGTATAGTCAATTTGTCCCGGTATAGTCCATGAAATCCAGGAGGCGGTTTCATGTCGCCCGGCGGTAAGGTTGATTGGGTTCTGAGCGCCTGTTGAGGGTACGACGTATACGTCGCCGCCGGTCACTCCCTGGTCGCTCATCAGGCCGCCGATGAAGGCGATGGCGTGGCCGTCTGGCGACCAGCGCGGCACGGCAATCTGCAGCCCGTGGAGCGGTCCCGAATCCTCGGCCGAGGCAAGAATCGCCTTTGCCGCTCCGCCCAATTCCTGCGTGTAGAGCTTCGCCACCCACCAGTTGTTCTCGCCGGGCGGATCGGCGGCGATATAGGCCAGGGACTTCGAGTCCGGGGACCAGTCGAACTCGAATACATGCAGGTTGGCGGGCGTCACCTCGAGAGCATTGGGCGCGTCCGCGTCAAGGCGGGTCACGGCCACGCGCTGGATCTCGACGTCGTCCTCGCCGATCACGCCCGCGGGCGACGTTTCGGCGGCCAGCGCGCCGGCTGGCCGCGTGGCGCCCTTCACGTAGAGGAAAGCGATTTCTTTCCCATCCGGCGAGAAGGCGGGAGCGTCCACGTAGCCGCGTAGGCCGGTCAGACGGCGCGCGGGGGCGTCATCGAGTTGCGAAAGATACAAGTCCGGCTGCCCGCCCTCTCGTGCGCAATCCGAGAAGAACGCCAGGGAGGCCGAGTCGGGCGACCACGCGATTTCACTTTCGTCGCAAGACTCGTCCGGCGCCGCGGCCGCGGTCACGCGCTGGCTCTTGTCCAGTTCGCCCATCGCGGCCACGCGAATCTCTTCGCCTGCGTTCGATTCCTCCACCCAGGCCAGCCGCTTGCCATCGGGCGAGACAGCCACCTGGTCGATGAAGCGGCCGCGGTTGACGCTATGCAGGACTTCATCGATGTGCGCTTGCTCCGCCGGCGAAAGCTGGCGCGCGTCCTCCGCCATGGAGGCGGAAACCCAGAGGAATGCCCAAATAAGGAGAGCGGCGGAGGTCGCCAGGCAGCGCCTGCCGGTGAGCGTGAGCCAACTCATAGGGAAGATGCTATCAGGGCGCCGTTACCGCCGGGGATGCGCGGCGCACACCCCGGCACGAAACCGCTCAGAAGCGTTCAGAATGCTTCCATCCGTCGATCGCCGCCCTTGGCCTCACCATCCACGGTGATAGTAGACGTAATACGGGACGGAGAAAATCGACATCAGGAGAGCGACGACCCAGCCGATGACGGTCCAGCCTAGAAAGAGGTTCAAAAGCAAAATACCGGTAGCGTTATGCGTGTGCCGGATAGCCGCGATGATCGCCGGGAGGAAATAG
>JASHTU010000470.1 GCA_030040395.1 Acidobacteriaceae bacterium | reverse complement strand
GCGGGCCTTGAGCGGGGTTACCGCGTGGCCTTCGAGTTTGCCCAGCAGCTTCAGGGTCTCGGCTTCCATCTTCTCTTCTTCGCTGCCGATATACGGGATCACGTTGCCGAGAATATCCATGGAAGGCACGCCGGGATAGCCGGCGCCCGAGACCGCCTGCATGGTGACGACAAGAATCTGCTCAATCCCGAAGCGCTCCTCAATGGGCTTGAGCGCCATCACCAGGCCGATGGTGGAGCAATTCGGATTGGTCACCATGTAGCCGCCCGACTCGCGCCGCGAGGGCTGTTCTTCGATCAGGTGCAGGTGATCGGCGTTAATTTCGGGAATCACCAGCGGCACATTGGCGGCCATGCGGTAGGCGCTGGAATTCGACACCACCGCGCATCCGGACTCGGCGAACTTCGGCTCCATTTCGCGCGCAATGGCCGCATCGAGCGCGGCGAAGATGATCTTGGGCGCGGAATCGGAAGCAGAGGGCGGCTCCGCCGGTGAAACCGTCATGCGCGCAATTCGCGCCGGCAGCGGCGTGTCAAGACGCCACTTCGCGGCCTCACCGTATGGCTTTCCGCTGGACCGGTCGCTGGCCGCAAGCCACACGATCTCGAACCAGGGATGGCTCTCGAGGAGTTGGATGAAGCGCTGGCCGACCATACCGGTCGCGCCCAGAATGCCAATGGGATATTTGGTTTTCATGGCTCTGAACACTTCTTAGTGTACAGGAGGACGTCTCCACTGGAGCAGGCTATCCCATGGCCGCCAGCACGCCGTCGGCAAACTGGCTGGTTCCGGCCGTGCCGCCCACGTCGCGGGTCAGCGCTTTGCGCTCGGCGTAGACCGTCTGCAGAGCCTTTTCCAGCTTGTCGGCCGCAGCCTGCTCGTCCAAATGGCGCAACATGAGGATGGCTGACAGTAACAGCGCCGTAGGGTTGGCCAGGTCCTTGCCGGCAATGTCGGGCGCCGAGCCGTGGACCGCCTCGAAGATGGCGCACTCCGCGCCCAGGTTTGCGCCCGGAACCAGTCCCAGCCCGCCCACCAGGCCCGCGCACAAGTCGCTCACAATGTCGCCGTAGAGGTTTTCGAGCAGCAGCACGTCATACTGATAGGGATTCATCACCAGTTGCATGCAGGTGTTGTCGATAATGTGCTCGCCGTAGGCGATGTCGGGAAACTCTTCGGCCACCTGACGCGCGCAGCGCAAAAACAGGCCGTCGGAGAGCTTCATGATATTAGCCTTGTGAATGGAGTGAATCTTCTTGCGCCCGTGTTTGCGCGCATATTCAAAGGCGAAGCGCGCAATGCGCGTGGAACCTTTTTCGCTGACCACCTTGATGCTCTCCACCACCCCGGGCACGACTTCGCGCTCCAGGCCGACGTATTCGCCCTCAGTGTTTTCACGCACGACGATCAGGTTCACCCCCGGCCATTTGGTCTCAAGCCCAGGCAGATTGCGGATAGGCCTGAAGTTGGCGTACAGGTCAAACTTTTTGCGCAGGGTGACGTTGATGCTCTTGAAGCCGCCGCCAATGGGCGTGGTCACCGGCCCCTTGAGGGCCACGCGGTTGCGGGCGATCGATTCATATAGAGCGGCGGGAATATATTCGCCATGAAGTTCGAAGGCCTCCGCACCGGCCGCATACCGCTCCCACTCGAATTTGACGCCGGTGGCTTCGACAATGCGCAGCACCGCCTGCGTCACCTCGGGGCCGATGCCGTCGCCGGGAATCAGAGTAACTTTATGCTTCTTCCGTTCCGTCATGTTGTTCCTTTTTGAGCTTCCAGCTGCTAGCTCCACTCAGCCGCTGCGCACGTCCCGACGCATAACCGCGTCCCGTTGGCTCAGTCCGAAAAGCTCAACCAAGCACGAACAGCGAGAGGCTAGAAGCTAGGAGCTTGCTTTTTTCGCCCCATGGCTGCGCAGCAATCCTTCCAGCTCTTCCTTGAACTCGCGCACATCGGTGAAATCGCGATAGACCGACGCAAAGCGGATATAGGCCACCGTGTCCAGCCCCTTGAGATGCTCCATAATCAGTTCGCCGATCTCGCGCGTGGTGCGCTCGCGTTCCGGCGCATCGACCAGGAAGCTTTCCGCGGCGTCCACAATGGTCTCCAATTGAATGGAGGAAACCGGCCGCTTCTCGCACGCCCGCAGCAACCCGCTCAACACCTTTTGCCGGTCGAAGCGCTCACGCCGGCCGTCTTTTTTCACCACCATGTAGGGAATTTCGTCGATGCGCTCGTAGGTGGTGAAGCGCCGGTTGCAGCGCTCGCACTCGCGCCGGCGCCGGATTGAGTCGGCATCCTTGCTTTCGCGCGAATCCACCACGCGATCCTGTGCAAATCCGCAATAAGGACACTTCATTTCAGGTTGATTCTACGGCATGAACGCGCCTGGGCCGCCGCGCCGGGGTCTCCGCGCCGGGCGGTCAGGGAACGGGGACCAGCAGGGCCTTGCCGGCGACGGCAGTGAGTCCGTCCAGGGTATCGAGGAACGTGGCAGAAACAAGCGGCGCATCGGCCAGGCTCCAGAGCAGCTCGGCATTGTTCCACGCCGCTTCGCGCGCCGCCAACACGTTCCAGGCCGCCAGCGTGTCTTCAAGGCGGCTGACCGGCGGCAGCGCATCGCCCAACAGGCGCACGTGAAGGGTCTTCTTTGCCGCTTCAATGAGATTATCGAGAGTGCTATTGACGGCTGTGAAGTCGTTGTACTGCGCAGTGCCGTGTTGCGGCGGGACACCTATTGCCCGGCAGGTGGCGACCACCGCCTGGGGAAGATCGTGATTAATGTGGGCGTTGACCCCGGCCAGGGCGAACTGGATGCGGGCAATCGCAGTCTGGTTGCGCACGGCAAACAGCGCCTGCCAGCATCCCGGCGTTTTGGCCCCCGATAGCGAGTCCCTGACGGCGTTGAGGTAGAAGCCCGCAAATGTTACATCCAGCGCGGCAATCCACGCAGGATCCGAAAATTCCCCCGAACCGGCTTCGCCCAATTCACCCCGCGCCTCGACCGCTTGCGTCACTTGAAGATAAAGCCCGTTAAACCACTTCAGACCGTCGCCGTCGACGCATACGGCTTGAATATTTTCGAGTATCTGGACCACATCCGCGACGGTTTGCGGGCTGGAAGCGACAGCGGCGAGAAGCGTGGAGTCATAAGGGAACATGGAGCCACAGGATAGCTCGACAGGCTTGGAGTTGAAAAGCCAACCTACTCGCGCCTACCGGACCGAGGTCTCCGGAAGCATGGCTTGGCCCCGACCTCCTTGCGGCCCGTTTTCCTCTTTTTGCAAGGCGCCGTTTGCCGATGTCGTCTCGAATTCGCCGCGATAGCGCGGCAGGCTGCCGGGATAATTCTTCTGCAGGAAGTCGATAAGCTTTTCGCGCACCAGGCAGCGCAGATCCCAAGCGTCGCCGGAGTTGCGGGCGTCCATCAACGCGCGCAATTGCATCGTGTAGCGGTCCGAGTCCGAAACCTGCACGCCGCAAACCTTGCCGCCCCACAGCGCGGTGGATTCGCAAATTCGGCGCAGTTCGGCGCGCACCGCGTCCACGGGAACGGTGTAGTCCGTATAAAGATAGGTGTATCCCAGGAGCTCGGCGCTGGTGCGCGTCCAGTTCTGAAACGAGTGCTGCAGAAAATACGAGAGTGGGAGCACAAGGCGGCGCAGGTCCCAGATACGCACCACGACGAACATGGTCCCAATCTCCTCGATCCATCCCCATTCACCCTCAATGACCACAGCGTCGCCCATGCGGAAAGGTTGCGTGAACGCAATTTGCACGCCGGCGATCAGATTTTCGAGCGTCCCCTTCATGGCCATGCCCACCACCAGGCTGGCGAGGCCCGCCGAGGCCAGAACGCTCATGCCGATGTGGTTGATGGCGGGAAAGGTCATCAGCATCACCGACACCGCGATCACGGCGACCAGAACGACCACGATGTGATGCAGCACCTGGAACTGGGTTTGAACCCGCCGCGCCATCAGGTTGTCGGCGACATCGATGCGGTAGCGGTCGGAGAGAACGTCGGAGGTGACGTCCACCAGCAGGATGGCGAGCCAGGCAATGGCGGCAATCAGCCCGATGCCTGTAATGTGCTCCAGGGCCGACATCAGATTGTGGGGCAGCGGAAGGCCGGGCAGCACGCACAGAATCGCGAGCAAGGGAAAGATCCAGCGCGTAGGGCCTTTGCCGTGCTTCACCAGGGAATGCCCGACCACGTCGCCCTTGCGCCGGTCGAATCGCTTGAGCGCCCAGAAAACAATTGCGCGGGCCACATACGCGGCCGCGATCGCCACGACCAGAATGCCGGCGGACCACAGCAAAGGTCGCCAGTTTTGAAGGATGAATTGGATCATTGCGCCTCTTCTTACACTTCTCATGGGATGCCGCCATGCGCGCCGTTGTTTGCCCG
>JASHTU010000469.1 GCA_030040395.1 Acidobacteriaceae bacterium | reverse complement strand
GTTCATGGAGGAGAATCGATTGCGGCGTTCGAAGGTGGAGGGAAGGGGTACACATTGCGGTTTACAACCACTGCTTCTTTTGCTTGCCGCGATTGCCGGGTTTTCGGCCGGCGTAAGAGCGCAAGCGCAGGAAAACGCGTTCACGGAAGCCCGGCAGCAAATGATCGCCAACCTGCGCGCGCACATTCATCATGTGTTTGTGGTGTACCAGGAGAACCGCTCCTTCGACTCCTATTTCGGCTCCTTTCCGGGGACGGACAATCTGGCGACGGCGGAAGCGCGCAGCCACGGTTTCCGCCAATATGACGTGATCGGGCATCGATGGATCACGCCCTTTCTGATCAACGCCGCCGATACGGGCAACCCCGACCACTCGCGCCCGGCGCTGATCGCCAAAAGCGATGGCGGGCGCATGGACCGCTTTGTAGCCTGGGAGGAAGAGAAGGCGGTTGACGCTTTGCCGGCAAAGCGGCAGGACGCCCGGCAGGTGGGCCTGCTGACCATGGCGTACGAGGATTGCCACACCATTCCGTTTTTGTGGATGTACGCGCATCGGTTTGCACTTTACGATCACATCTTTCAAGCCATGTATGGGCCTTCGACGCCGGGCAACATCGATCTGATTGCCGGCCAGACCGGCCAGACCCAGGCGGCGCGCCACCCCGACGAAACTCTCAAGTCCGCCTCCGGGATCGGCGAGCCGGTGGTGGACAGCGTGACGCCGGACTTCGGCCCCTATGGTTCTCCGCGCGAAGCGAGCGGGCCTCACGAGCTTGACCAGACTTACGCCACACTGATGCTCTCGCTCAGCGGGCGCAATGCGCGGCAGGTGAAAGTGGACACGGACGACGTGAAAGACGACGTTGGCGAGCTGGAGAAATTGAATCATGAAGCCGTTCCCTGGGCGTGGTATCAGGAAGGGTTTGGAGACGGCGAGGGCAACGATCATCCCGCCTATGTCGCGCATCACAATGCGCCGCAGTACTTCGGATATATTCGCCAGAACCCGTCGCTGTGGAGCGGCGAGCACGACCTCGTGGACTTTTTCAAGATGATGGAGAAGGCGGAGCTGCCCGGCAAGAGCGTGGTTTTCGTCAAGGGCGGACGCAAGAATCCGTTTGGATGGAAGCCGGCGAATCCGTTAGCCCAGGGTGTTCTTGGCGACGACGATCACCCGGGATACTCCGATTCGCAACTCTCGGAGTCACTGGTTGCCGAGGTGGTGAATGCCGTGGCGAGGAGCCCGTACTGGAACGATTCGGCGATTATCGTGCTATGGGACGATTCGGCAGGCTTCTACGACCATGTTCCGCCGCCGCAATTCGAGCCCTGCCCGGATAAGCATCCGTGCGGAGATGGGCCGCGAGTGCCGCTGATTCTGATATCGCCCTATGCGAAATCGGGTGGGGTGGTCTCGGACCCTGGCGACCATGTTTCTTTCGCGAAATTTCTCGACGTTCTCTTCGATCTTCCCCCGCTGGCCTCATTGCCCGACGAGAAACCATATCTGCCCCAGGGGCCGCGCGACGCGAATTCACGGTTGACGGATTTGCTGGGGGGATTCGACGCGGCGCGCCTGGCGCGAAGGGAGCCGGCGATTTCCGCCTCCGCAGCGGAGATTCCGGATGAAGTGGTGACTCATTTTCCGCCGGCCATGACCTGCGAGGACACGGGTGTGACGCCGGTGATCGTTCCCGGGGCGTCGCTGACCCCGCCCAAGGGGTTCACCAACCCGTTGCAATAAAGGACTAGGGTGTATCGACATATACGGGTGGGCAGCGTTGCGAGCGAAAATTGGGCCAGACGAGGCGGAGGCCGAAGGCTTTGGCGGCTCCAAGGTCGAGGCCGACAACGAAGTATGGCTCAATTTGCGCCGCAACCCGAAGGGACGGGGCCATTTTTCCTCATCTCTGTGTCGATCGTCGCTAGCAGACGCCCGGTATGCGTCGCTCCTCTCTCCTTGATCTGAGAAAAAATGGCTCCCGTCGCTGCCCGCTCGTATATGTCGATACACCCTAGCGAAAGCCGATGGCCGGAGACGTGGCGGCGCACTGTCAGCTCGTACTGGAAGCCGATCGCTGTTCGTTCCATGCACGATTTCCGCGATACGTCGAACACGCTGTCGGAGGCGATCCAGGTGCGGCCGCGCCCAATTCGATCTGCGCCGCATCCGCGTCCTCAACATTGTCTGAATTCCAGATCGCCAATCCAATCCGCAATCTTACTGGGCCTTCCGGAGATTTGCGGAAGAGCCGGATGATGGCAGCTATGGATGCGGCGACGCCGGGCAGTATTGCCGAGATAAAGATTCCTGCGCAATAGCACTTCTCCTTCTGCTGTATTTCGAAGCCGGGGACTCGGGTGGCGATTCCCTCAAAGAATCGCCGCCTTAGATGGAAAGGGCAGGGGCCAGTCGTAAACGAGAAGTGCGCTAACTTTCGAGCTTGAAGCGGGTTTCGGCGAGGCGGTAGAGCTTGCGCCAGACCAGGCGGTTTATCGTCACCACCATCAGCGAAATCAAAATGGTGGCCAGGAGCAGCATGGGGAAGCGGCCGCTGTCGGTGGCGGCGTCAATCTGTGCGCCGAGGCCGATGACTTCGAGGGTGCGGCCCTGGACGCGCGAGTACTCGGCCATAACCGAAGCGTTCCAGGCGCCGCCAGAGGCGGTGACGAGGCCGGTGATGAGATAGGGAAAGATGCCGGGAAGAATGAGCCTGGTCCAGCGCTGCCAACGCGAGAAGCGATAGAGGGAGGAGACTTCGCGCAGATCGGCGGGGATGGACATCGCGCCGGCGATGACGTTGAAGAGGATGTACCACTGGGTGCCGAGAAGCATAAGGGCGATGGAGCCGATGCCGAGTCCGCCGCCGAGCTTGACCAGGCCGATGAGCAGAATGGGAAAAAAGGCGGTGGCAGGGACGGAGGCGAGAATCTGCGCGAGGGGCTGGACGAAGCGGGCGAGGCGGGGATTGAAGCCGATGGCGACGCCGGCGGGGACGGTCCAGGCGGCAGAGATAAGCAGGGCGGAGTTGACGCGGAGGAACGTGGCCGCGGCGCCTTCAAGCAAGAGGCGGAGGTCGGGCCAAGTGACGGTGCGGAGCATGAGAATGGCTTGCGCGGCCGCCCAAAAGACGACGGCGGCGAGAGCGACGCCGAGAGTCCAGAGCGCCGGGGAGGGTTTGCCTTTGCGGCTTTGGTCGAGCGGCTGCACAACGCGGCACTCGTGGGTGCGCGCCATGCGGCGGAAGACGGGTTCTTCGATGCTGGTCCAGATGCGGCTGGGGAAGGTGCTGAAGAGAGACGAGCGGCGGAGGAGGGTGAGGATGGGCGAAGTGACGCGCTCGGCAGACTCGACCTGCTCGAATTTGAATTTGTCGCTCCAGGCGATGAGCGGACGCCAAATGAGCTGGTCAGTGGCGACGACGATGAGGACGACGGCGCCGATGCCCAAGAGAAGGGCGCGCACGTTGCCTTGGTTGGTGGCCATCTGGATGTAGCTGCCGAGGCCGGGCAACTGGAAGTTGCGGTCGCCCATGGCGAAAGTCTCGCAGAAGATGAGGGCGAACCATCCGCCGGCGACGGAGACGATGGAGTTCCAGACCAAGCCGATGGTGGCATAGGGCATTTCGAGCTGCCAGAAGCGCTGGAAGCCGGAGTAGTGGTAAATGCGCGCGGCCTCAATCATTTCGCTGGGTATGGATTTGAGCGATGAGTAGAAGCTGAAGGCGAGGTTCCAGACCTGGCCGGTGAAGATGAGGAGAATGACGCCCATCTCGATGCCGAGCTGATGGCCGGGAATAAGGGCGACCATGGCGAGCACGACGGGCGGCAAAAAGCTGAGGACGGGGATGGACTGGAGGATGTCGAGGACGGCGATCATCCAGGGCTCGACGCGGGAGTTGTAGGCGGCGATGTAGCCGTAGGCGATAGCGAAGAGCAGGCTGAGCGCGTAGGCGATGGCCATGCGCACGATGGAATAGAAGGCGTAGACGGGCAGGGCGGCGATGGAACTGGAGATGGGAACGACAGGGACGGGCTTGCTGAGCCAGTAGAGGCCGGTGCGGACAACGGCGAAGAAAGCGGTGAGCGCGCAGGCGGCGATGCCGAGGTCGGTGAAGAAGGGCCACGAGCGGACGGTGACCAGGGAGCGGGCGAGGGGGTGAGCCAGCTTCAACGTGCAGCCTCGCTCGATGGAATTTCTTGATCCTGGGCGTCGGGGAGAACGAAGCGGCGGCGGCCGGCGTCGAAATCGAACAGCTCGGCGTAGCGGCCCCAGGCCACGGCGGTTTCCATTTGGCGCTGCGATTCTTCTTCGCTGAACTGCTCGTCGAGCATGTCGAGGAAGAAGTCTTCAGGGACGGTGTGGTCGCTTTTCGACTCGAGGGCGCGGCGAATCTGGCGGAGCAGAAGGACGTTGGAGACGGCGGCATCGCGAAAGAGCTCCTTTTGGCGGAGGATTTCGGAGTTGGCGAACTCGGCGCCGCTGGAGGTGATGACGGCGTCGCCTTCCTCGATGGTGAGGAAGCCGAGCAACTGTGCGGCGTCGACAATGGGGAGCAGATCGTCGATTTCGAAGGCGAGATCGTCGGCGAGGCGATAGATGTCGTCGCGGCCGCCCTTGTCGAGGAGAAGCTCGAGCAGGCCGGCGATGCCTCCGGGGCGGGCGTGGGGCAGCATCTGGTAACGCATTTGGCGCTGGTCACGCGGTTGCGGGCCGGTGGGTTGGGGCGCTTCGGCGGGGGCGGCGTCGGGGCGGGTGAGAACTTTATAGATGTAGTCGACCAGTTGGGTGAATGGCTCGGACTTGCGGTCGCGGGGCTGAGGAATTTGCACCCGGAAATCGGTGCGGATGCGGCCGGGATTGCGTCCAAGAACCACGATGCGATCGGCGAGGAGGACGGCTTCCTCGATGTTGTGGGTGACGAGGAAGATGGCCTTGGTGGGCATGGTTTTTTTGGCCCACAGTTCGAGCAGCTCGCTGCGGAGGTTTTCGGCGGTGAGGACGTCGAGAGCGGAAAAGGGCTCGTCCATGAAGAGCACCTCGGGCTCGACGACCAGGGCGCGGGCGAAGCCGACGCGCTGCTTCATGCCGCCGGAGAGTTCCTTGGGATAAGCGGCCTCGAAGCCGTCGAGGCCTACCGTGTCGAGCATTTTGAGGCTGCGCTCGCGTCGCTCTTCGGCAGCAACGCCGCGGGCCTGGAGGGGCGCCTCGACGTTTTGAAGAACCGTGAGCCAAGGAAAAAGGGCAAAACTCTGGAAGACGATGGAGACGTTGACTTCGGCCTCGGCGATGGGCTTGCCGTGCCAGTAGACCTGGCCTGCCGTGGGGGTGGAGAGGCCGGTAAGCATGCGCAGCATGGTGGATTTGCCGGAACCCGAGGGGCCGAGCAGGGCGAGGATTTCGCCGGGCAGGATACTGAGATTGGTGGCGGAGATGACCTGAATGCGGTTTTCGCTGGGCTGGGCGTAGTACTTTTCGATTTGTTCAGCGCGAATGATGGTTTCCGTGGCCGGCGCCGGGATCGAGGTTTCGTTAAGGATGCCCGGTTGCTGCATTGGCGCCATTCTCCGCAGAGGTTTGTTGATTTGGCTTGTGACTCGGCCTGGATGAGATTCGTTTACGGGTTTGACGGCGTTTTCGCCTCACGCTTCGGTATTTCCTGGCTTTTGTGGGGCGAAGAGCGCCGAACGGCGCCTCCCTGGAAGGAGCAGGGGCGGCGTTGGACGGTCTTTGGTCTGCGCCAGCCAGGGACAAAATCCAATGCCGGGCCGGCCGCATGTGCAAGTATAGATTCGGCGCATTGATTCCAGGTGAATTGGGATCAGCCTGATGCCAGGCATTTCCCGGTCTTAGGCTTGCGGCTACGGTTCTGTTGGGCGCGATTTCACGGAACCCGGAAAACGCCCAAGCCGAGCGTATCATCGAATATAGACAACAGAGAAGAGTATGTCCGCCCCTCTGCTGCCGGGTGGCGCGGCCAAAAAATCCAATTCCGCCAGCAAGACAGAGCCTCAGGAGAGTATGTCCGAAAATTCCATCCGACCCAGAGTCCTGGTCGCCGACGACGAACGGGTAATTGCCGACACCTTGGCCATGATCCTGAACCAAAGCGGCTTTGAGGCGCGCGCGGTGTATTCCGGCGAGCGCGCGCTCGAACTGGCCCCCAGCTTCGAGCCGAACATGCTCATCTCCGACGTCATCATGGCGGACTTGAATGGGATTGACGCCGCCATCCGCATTCGCGAAATTCTGCCGGAGATCAAGATTCTGCTGTTTTCCGGGCAGGCCGCGACCGCCGATCTGCTCGAAAAGGCGCGCGCCCAGGGCTACGAGTTCGAAATCCTGGCCAAGCCGGTGCATCCCCAGGATCTGCTGAGCCGGTTGCGGGCCTGAAGCGCCAGCGCCCGTTTTCGGACCGGCGGCGCGATTCTACTGCCCGTCGGTCACGGTGACCCGCGAGCGCCGGTCTGTCTCTGCTTGGATCCTCGTCCTATCCTGCGCGAACACTTTTCCCGCCCGACTTTCAGATCGCCGCCCACTTAGACGCGGTCGCGATCGCGCTCTTCGGTAATCACGGCGAAACCAGAAATGCTGAATCCCCGTCAGTTCAGTGACGGGTCGCGGCTCCTTCCACCCCAGCTCGCGGAGCCCATGGGGTGCGGATGAAGCACTTCGTAGGGCTCATGATGGAGGCATTCCGACAAGGTCATGAGCCTGCTAAAACGTTTGATCTTAAGATGGGGGCTGCAGGAAAGTCACCAGGCGATGCTCGTTTTGGCCCCTTTTTGAGAATGAAGCGAACCAAGGACGGGCTGCTTCCGATGAGTCGTCTTGAAGACGGAACTTCATGCAAGCGCTTGCTTGCAAATTGGCGACAACGGGCTAAAAGCCAAGCCCCAAGCGGGTTTGGCGATGGTTGACCGGTTACGCGGCCGCTCCGAATAACTGTAGAACCTCACAGGTTTCGTTACGGAATTTCATAGCTCGCAAAGCTCAGCCATCGGGCATAGCTGCTCCTCAAACGATCGGTTGATATCGATCTCAAATAAAAGCTTGACAAGTGCTAAAAGGTTTCAGTATTGTTTTTTTGCTTCGCATTTTTGCACTTCCCCAACCTTCTAACTTGGGCCAGAGCGTGATTTCCATGCTTGGGCAAAGTGTGATCAACCTTTATTTCGGAGGACAATGTGATGATTCGAGTGCCAGGTCCTGGTAAGAGACTCCACAGCAGCTGTGGCCTCAGCACGATGAGGTTGGCCCTGTGGGCAGCGGTCGTGGCTCTGCCTCTTCTGCTGCTTTCGGGGATGCAACTCAATGCGCAAACCAGCACCATTACCGGAACAGTCGTCGATCCATCGGGCGCCGTAGTCGTGGGAGCCCACGTGCAAATCTTCAATGCGGCGACGAGCGGCATGACCCGCGAAACCACGACCAACGCAACCGGAGCTTTCGAGTTGTTGCCGCTGCTGGCGGGAACCTACAACATCAAGATCACCGCGACAGGCATGCAGGAGTTTGACCGGGACGGGATCGTGCTCGACCAGGACCAGCAGCTCGGATTAGGCGAGTTCCGGCTGACCCTCGGCCAGACCACGCAGACGGTGACGGTGACCAGCGCAACTCCGACCATCGACACCACCAGCTCCAATAACGCAGCGGTGATCGACGAGCGGCAGGTGGTTGAACAGCCGCTGAACGGGCGCGACTTCGAGTCACTTTTGACCACCACCGCCGGCGTGACGACCAACAACGCGTCGCAATTCCGGCTGGTCTTCAACCAGACCGATGATTTCTACGTGAACGGAATGCGGGGCACAGACAACAACTTCTTCCTGGATGGCATTATCAACACCGACATCGGGGCCAACGACGGCGAGTACACCGACCTGAGCGTGGACGCCGTAGGCGAGTTCAAGACCCTGACCGGGAACTACGATGCCGAATATGGCCGCAGCCCGGGAGTGATGATCCTGGTGAACACCAAGAGCGGCGGCCAGCATTTCCACGGCACGGTGTATGAATTCAACCGCAACACCGATTACGACGCCAACAGCTGGTTTAACAACCACGAGGGCATTCCGCGTTCGATTCTGAGGTTCAATCAGTTCGGCGGAAACATAGGCGGATACATTCCGATTCCGAAGATTTCGCCGCGCAGCAACAAGAAGGCGTTTTTCTTCTTCAACTATGAGGGTACGCGCGCCAGCGAGCCGAGCGGCGGGTCCTATTACACGATGCCCGTGCCGGGCATGCTGGGGCTGGATACTTCCGGCAATAAGCTAAGCTCTGCGGACCTGTCGCCCATGTATCGCCAAGGGCCCATGTGCGCGTATTACAACGGTGGGCCCGCGGGAGCCTGTACGCCGATCGTCGTTCCGGGTTACCAGAGCGATCCGCAAACGAATTCGGCCAAGTTACCGGCCGGCGAGGTGCAGAACGGACAAGCCTTCG
>JASHTU010000468.1 GCA_030040395.1 Acidobacteriaceae bacterium | reverse complement strand
CTCCTACGGGCGCGTGACGTTCAATTTCGGATCTTCGAGCAGCAACATCAATCCTTTCGTGATGTACCTCACGAATAACTCCGCCGGCGAGTCGGTCGTCATGGACGCCAACCCGCACGACGCGACGAACAACGCCGCCTTCATGATTGGCCAGGCGCGGGCGCAGGTCGCGTCGGCTTTACAGGCCAGCAACCCGTTGAGCGGGCCGGCCGTGTTCTACGAATCAGGCCAGGATAGCGACGGACAGGGTTACGACGCTGATATAGCGCAAATTTCCAGCGGTAACCTCGAGATGATCGAAAACAACGAAGGCACAGTCAAGACCCAATCGATAACCGGGATAAGCATGAGTACAAACTCGACCACTGGCCGCACCACGGTCTCGACGAATTCAGGCATCGTTTTCTACGTCTATGACCTGAACTCTGCGGCCTACCTGGATGCCAGCAGCAATGGCGCAGCACCGGAAAACGCGATCGGCTGGATGGAACCGCAGACTGCTCCAACGTCAGGTGCGTGGGCTCTCGGCGATCTCGCCACGAGCTACCTTTTGAATACGGCGCCCAGCGGAGACTTCAGCAAAGACCTCCAGTCCGGCGCCGTCACGACCAACTCGAGCGGCGCCTTCACGTACTTTGCCGAGGATGACGGCGGACAGAACTGGGCCGACTGGGACGAATTCATGTGCGGCAGCGAGTGCGCCGGAGGCTCTGCCACGTTCGTGCCCGATACGACATACGATCCCAATGGCGCCTTGGGCATCTTCGATGTGAACTTTACGCAAAACAGCACAACACAAACGGTCTCCTACTGCGTTGCCATCAGCGTCGACAAGGCGACCAACGCAAGCGCCAAAGGCCGCCTCGTGTGCCTCGACGCTACCAGCGAGTCACCGCAACTCACTATCGTCCAGGAATAAACAACTCCTTTCCTCAGGCCGCAAGCCCCGCCTTCGGGCGGGGCTTGCTTTCCGTTCGTCAACTGCGATGGGCTTTGAGACCAGGGGCAATGGCGCCAATGTGTTTCATTGCTGAAGCAGGCTCGCTTTTGTTGACAAGCCAAGAGGGCCGCTCGTCAGATGGTCTCTCGTATCAAATTGATATGATTACCTTTATGCGCTTCTGTGCAGCGCCGTGCAACTCGCTGCAAAACCGCCAAAGACGGACCTAAAACCCGCAGAGGTTTACCCCACGTGGGGGTTCAAGTCCCCCACTGGGCGCCAAAGAAACACGCTTTATCCGCCGTTGGTCCTTTCGCATCTGGCTGGCTCCTTCCGTCCGGCGTATGATCTTCGGTAACAAGCTCCGAGCACGGCGCGTCGTGGCCAGTGCCGGGTGTAAACGGTCAAACTCCAATTTGAACGAACATTCCAGACCGATCACATTTTCCCCATTCATCAACATTTCAAACCCAGGAAGTGACTCTCTTGCGAGAATCTGTGAGGGGCGAATACCCACGTCCGTCAGGGCTCGTTATCCGCGCTTTCGGGACTCGCTGTGTTGCCCTCGCCTAGACGTGTCAAAATACTTGCCGGGCCAGCGCCCAAGGCGCAACCGTTTTGAACAGGAGGCTAAGAATGAGAACACAATTGGAGGCCAGTATGGGAAGCAGATGGGGCCGAGCCCTGATTCTGCTTCTGGTTCTCGCCGCACCTGCTTGGCTGGCGGCGCAAATCGATCGCGGAGAAATCACAGGGACGGTCGAAGACCCCACCGGCGCCGTGGTGGGGAACGCCACCGTTACGCTCACCAATGACAACACGAGCCTGAAAGTCACCACCAAATCCACCGCCACCGGCACCTATGTGTTTGACGACCTGCTTCCCGGCCCGTATACCGTTCAGGCGGAGTCGGGCGGATTCCAGAAATACGCGGTCCACGGCGTGATCGTGCATGTGCAGCAGGTTTCCACCGTCGATGTCCACTTCGCCACCGGAAACGTCGAGCAGACGGTGTTCGTCACCGCGGCCACGCCTCTGCTCGAAGCCGAAAATGCGGAAGTAGGCCAAACCATCACCAATCAGGCCGTCAACGATCTGCCGCTGGCCACCCGCGATTGGGGGTCGCTGGCGCAGCTTTCCGCTGGCGTCGCCACCGCCCCGCCCACGTCCTCCAGTTCCGGCAGCGTCACGCCCGATTCCGGCAGTTCCGAGTCCGCGTACTTTTCAGTGAACGGCGTCAACGACTGGCAGAACGACTTTCGTTTGGATGGCATTAACGACAACATCGAGGTCTACGGCGGCAACTACACCTTGACCAATGCGGCCATCGTGCCCCCGCCCGACGCGGTGCAGGAGTTTGCCCTCCAGAGCGGCGACTTTAACGCCGAGTTCGGCCACTCCACGGGCGGCGTCATCAACGCGGAAATCAAGTCGGGCACAAACCAGCTTCACGGCGACCTCTGGGAGTATCTACGCAACAACGACCTGAACGCCAATTACTTTTTCAACAGGACATGCTCGGCTACCGGCTGCGTGAGCAAGCCAATTCCCTCCTATCACCAGAACCTGTTCGGATTCACGGCCGGGGGCCCGGTCGTCATCCCGCCCATGATTCGCGGCCGCAACCGGCTGTTCTGGTTCGCCGATTACCAGGGCGGGCGTTACGTGCTGCCGGAACCGGCAGGCGGCGAAACCGTGCCCACCGCGAGCATGGTCAGCAGCACATTCAACAATCTCCAGGACAACATCACTTACAACATCCCCACGTCGGGCGTTGAAAAGACCTATACCGATGCGCTGGGCCGCACCTTCGCCAACGGCACAATTCTCGATCCCGCGACCACGCGTCAGCTTCCGGCCTCGGGCGTCGATCCGGTGACAGGATTTGCGGGAACGCCCCTCGCCTTCGTACGCGATCCCTTCTATCAATGCACCGCGGGCGGCAACTGCGCCAGCTTCCTCGGCCTCCAGCAAAAGGACTTTACCCAGGATGCCGGCGGCGTGCCGCTCGCCAGCCTCAACGTGATTCCCACCAGCCGCCAGGACCCCAATGCACTAAAGCTGCTGAGTGTCTATCCGGCGCCGGAATCCTCCGGTCTCGTGAATAACTTCTCGAGCTACGTCCCCATCGAGGACAAGAACACCGACACCTGGGACGTTCGCATCGACAGCAGCATCAGTTCGAAGAACACGCTCTTCGGCGTCTTTGATCGCAGTCTCTTCGCGGTTGCTGTTCCTTCGAACTTTGCCGGCGTGGCCGTGGGAGAAACCGGCGGACGCAACGACAGTCTTCCCGCCTACGCCTGGGCCGTCGGCTACACCACCATCTTCACCCCCACGCTCACCAACGAGATGCACGTGGGCATGGTGCACAGCGACAAGCTGCAGCGGTCCGTGTGGGGCAACGACATCACCAACGGCGGCATCCCCGCGCAATACGGCATCCAGGGAGTTCCGCAGGTGGCCAACAACGGCGGCCTGCCGCCCATCACCATCTCCGGGCTCACCCACCTCGGCGTCGGCAACTACACGCCAACCCTGCAATACGTCTGGAGCCTGGAAGGTGTGGACGCGGTCACCAAGGTGATTCGCGACCATACCCTCAAGACCGGCATCCAGGTGGACGATCTCGAAGGCGACATCTCGCAGCCGCCCGAGGGGCGCGGTGATTTTTACTTCAACGGCATGTATACCGACGTTCCCAATCGCATTGCAGCCACCACCTGTTCTCCCCTCAGCAGCACCTGCTCCGGTTTGAACGGCATTGGCGATCTACTCGTGGCGCCGCAACCGTACGCATACACCGTGGGCGCCGGTGTTAACGACGTGGGCGGCATGAACGCCTTTTCGGGTTCTGATATCGCCGCTACCGACGATCATCGCTGGTACATCGGGGGCTACTTTCAGGACGATTGGAAGACCACTCCCCGGCTGACCTTAAACCTAGGCCTGCGGTGGGACTATTTCACCCCCTATGCCGAGACCCGCGGCTTCCAGGCAAACTTCATTCCCGTGGGCGGAAACGGCTCGACCGGAACCTACTACATTTCCAACAAGGGCTGCCAGGTAACGCGCGCGGCGCTCTTCAACGCCGTGGCCGCGGCCAGCAACATCAACATCGACTGTGTTTCCGGCCTCGCGCTCGGCAATGCGCAGAAGGCCAACTTCGCGCCCCGGGTCGGATTTGCCTATCGCATGACTCCGATGCTCGTGGTGCGCGGCGGTTTCGGCACGGCCTATGGCGCGCTGGGCAACCTGGGCTATGGCGGCACGCTGGGCACTAACTATCCCTTCGTGTATACCCAGGGCATCCCCGCTCCCGACTCAAATCACCCCCTCCTGGTCGGCTCTCCGGCCCAGCCGGCAACTATGGAATACACGTTTACGCAGTTCAATTTCCAGAACCCGGCAACATTGCTAAGCCCCACCCCCTACACCAACCCCGGTTATCTCGGCCTGAGTCTTTATGGCCGCCAGTACAACTACCAGACACCGCTGGTAGAGACCGAGAATCTCACCATCGAAGATCAGTTCACTCCCCACGACGCCATCCAGGCGGGATTTGTGGGAACCCAAGGCCGTCATCTCGACATCCTGGGGTACAACAACACCAATACCGAGATTTTGCCTCCCTCGAGCGGAGCGCTCTATCTGACCACAATCCCTTACCCGGCGTTCGGTCGCAATGCCACCTACGAAACCACCAACGCCAATAGCAGTTACAACTCCCTTCAGGTCACCTATCAACATCAGTTGAGCCAGGGACTGTCATTGCTGGCCAACTACACCTGGAGCAAGTGCATGAGCAATCAGCACACCCAGGCGACGCAATACAACGCGGGTTATCGCGCCGAGTGGCTGCCCTACTTCGGGATCAATGGCGACTACGGTCTTTGCGACGCCGACGCCACCCACCTTGTCCACCTCGCCGGCACATACGATCTGCCCTTCGGCCACGGGCGCCAGTTCATGGCCAGCGCCAACAAAGCCGCGGACGAGATCCTGGGAGGATGGGAGGTCAACTTCTTCTACACCTTTCAAAGCGGTCAGCCGTTCACCGTCACATGCCCCAACGCCACCACGGCCGACTTTGGTTGCTCGGCGGATTTGACCGGCCAGAGCCTTTATAGCGGCCCACACAACTACACGCAGTGGCTGAACCCCGCCGCCTTTGCCCAGCCACCCACGGCGACGGCCATCGGACAAATGGATTATGCGCCTCTTGGCGGGGGCATTCAGCAGGTGCGCGGACCACATTTCGCCAACCTGGATGCGTCCATCCTGAAAGAATTTCCGGTCAAGGAATCGATCCATTTCGAATTCCGGGCTGAAGCCTTTAACGTCTCCAACACGCCGCCCTTCGCGCAGCCGGGACAGTTGAACTTTACCAGCGCGGGGTTCAGCAGCATCACGGCCACCAGGAACAGCAACGAGAACTTCGGGGCGCGCACGCTCCAGTTGGCCCTCAAACTGTTCTATTAGGGCATTCAGCGGTCGGGCCTGCGGAGATGTGGGAGGCGGTCTTTGCCTCCCATTTCTACAGGCCAGCGCCGCGCTAGGGTGTATCGACATATACGAGCGGGCAGCGACGGGAGCCATTTTTTCTCAGATCAAGGAGAGAGGAGCGACGCATACCGGGCGTCTGCTAGCGACGAACGACACAGAGATGAGGAAAAATGGCCCCGTCCCTCCGGGTTGCGGCGCAAATTGGGCCATACTTCGTTGTCGGCCTCGACCTTGGAGCCGCCAAA
>JASHTU010000045.1 GCA_030040395.1 Acidobacteriaceae bacterium | reverse complement strand
TGGTTTCCGCCACTGATTGGTCCGACACCGCCACCTTCCTGCTTGAGGCGGAAGTGTTCCACACCACCATCGACTCCAATGTGCGCGAATCCTATCCGGTCATCTTCGACCGCACGCTCAATTTCACTTTACCGGCGACCCAGGAAGGGGTCAGCATCGAGGCGGAAATCAACGGCGAGCAAATGGTCTTTCCGGTTGGCCCTGACGTGTACCTGAGTTGGGCTGTCTGCACCGTGCGCACCAACGGAAACGGCGAACAATCCACGGTGTATCAGTGCGCGCTTAGGCCCGGTTACCAGTTCTAGCGGTCAGCTCTCAGCCCTCAGCCAGCGCGCCAGCGAATCGAGGAATTGATCCTGCTCAACCAGCGGCGCTAATAGCCAAAAGCTGTCCTACCCCACCGCCTGCACCGCGCCCTTGCCCACCAGTTCCTCCACGTGCTCCACCCAGGCGCGGTCGGCCGCCACGCTCATCCCGTCGGGCTCCAGGATTACCGCGTATTCGCCTTTCTTTTCCAGTTGCAGCATCACCTTTCCCGGCCCCGGCGCGGCGTCCGCGGCGCTCTTCAAACCGGCCAGCATCTCCTCGCTAGCGCGGTCGAGATTGATGCGGATCCGCACCCCGGCCGGCAGCTTGATCTGTACGTCTTCCAACGCCTGCACCGAGCTGAGCGCGATTTTCGGCGCCGCGTCCTCTTCACCGGAGAGCACCCCGCGCACCAGCACCGGCGCCTCGATCTTCAGTTGCGCGGCCAGCCGCTCATAGTCGCGGGGAAAGGCGATCAAATCGATTTTGCCGCTGGCGTCTTCAAGCGTGGCCTGCGCATACAGCTTTTGCTCGCGGCGCGTTTTCTGCACCCGCAACCCGTGCAGCATTCCCGCCACCTGGACCTCGTCGGCCAAATCGGATTGCGCGCCCCAGCGCCGCTCCAGCGGCTTGCGCTCCAGCGCTTCGGCCACCGTGATGACCCCGGTGAGGTTGCGCAATTTTTCCCCGTACTTGTCCAGCGGGTGCCCGGAAACGAAAAATCCCAACACCTCTTTCTCGTTCGCCAGCCGCTCGCTCTCTTCCCAGTCGGGGCCGCGGGTCAGGTCGTCGGCGTCGCGCGTCCCGTTGCGTCCCGGCGCCGGCGGCTCGTCGAACAATCCGAACAACCCCACCTGCCCCTGCGCCGCGTCTCGCTGCGCCTTCTGCGCACGCTCCATCGCCTTGTCCACCGCGGCGTAAAGCGGCCCCCGCTTGCCTAGAGAGTCCAGCGCGCCGGCCTTGATCAGCGACTGAATCACGCGCGAATTCATCACCCGCAAATCCACTTTCTCGCAGAACTCCCAAAAGCTCCCGAACCGCCCGCCCACCTCGGCCCGCGCCTTCAAAATCGACTCGATCGCGTTTCCGCCCACGTTCTTCACCGCGGCCAGTCCGAACTGGATCGCATCCCCCTGGTCCGTCTTGTGAGGCGTGAACTGCGCCCCGCTCACCTGCACATCCGGAGGCAGCACGCGGATGCCCAGTTCCTGGCACTCCCCGATGTACTTCACCACGTTTTCGGGCTTTGAGGTCTCCGAGGTCAGCAGCGCCGCCATGAACTCCACCGGGTAGTGGGTCTTCAGATATGCCGTCTGGTAGGCCACCCACGCGTAAGCCGCCGAGTGCGACTTGTTGAATCCGTAGCCGGAAAACTTCGCCATCTGCTCGAAAATCTCTTCCACCGCCGCCTTGGCGTGGCCCAGCGCCCCTGCGCCGCTCACGAACCGCTCGCGCTGCTCGGCCATCGCCTTCGGGTCTTTCTTACCCATCGCGCGCCGCAGCAGGTCGGCCTCGCCCAGCGAATAGTTGGCCAGCACGTTGGCGATTCGCATCACCTGTTCCTGGTACACGATCACGCCCAAAGAGTCCTTTAAAATTCCCTCCAGCGCCGGCAGCAGATACTCCACCTTCCTGCGCCCCCACTTGCGCTCAATGAAGTCGTCGATCATGTCCATTGGCCCGGGCCGGTACAGCGCGTTCAACTGCGTCAGTTCCTCCACCGTATCCGGCTTGTACCGCCGCAAAACATCGCGCATGCCCGGAGATTCAAACTGAAACACGCCCGAGGTCAGGGCCGTGTGAAACACCCGCTGGAACGTTTCCGGATCGTCGATCGGGATCATTTCGATATCGAGTTTCTCGCCCCGCGTCTGCTCAATCAGCTTTACCGCATCGGTGATCACCGTCAGCGTGGCCAGGCCCAGAAAATCCATCTTCAGCAGGCCCATCTTTTCCACGGACTTCATGTCGTAGGCGGTCACGATTTCGTCGTTTTTGGTCCGGTTCAGCGGCGCCAGCTCGGTCAGCGGCCGGGGCGCAATCACCACCGCCGAAGCATGCACCCCCGCGCCGCGCACCAGTCCTTCGAGCTTCTTCGCCGTATCGATCAGCTCCCGCACCCGTCCCTCGCCGTCGTACGCCTTCTTCAGCTCCGGGCTCTCCTCGAGCGCCCTGTCCAGCGTCATGCCCACCGTGGCCGGAACCAGCTTCGCAATCCGGTCCACTTCCCCGTATGGCATGTCCATGGCGCGTCCGCAGTCCTTGATCGACGCCTTGGCGGCCATGGTGTTGAAGGTGATGATCTGCGCCACCTGCTCGCGTCCGTACTTCCGCGTCACGTAATCGATCACTTCCCCGCGCCGGTTCTGGCAGAAGTCCACGTCGATGTCGGGCATGGTCACGCGCTCCGGGTTCAGAAAGCGCTCGAACAGCAGCACGTTCTGCATGGGATCGATGTTGGTGATCGCCATCGCGTACGCCACCAGCGAGCCAGTGGCCGAACCGCGCCCCGGACCCACCGGGATCCCATGATCGCGCGCGTACTTGATGAAGTCCCACACGATCAGGAAGTAGCCCGAGTACTTCATCTGTTTGATGATCCCGATCTCGAAATTCAGCCGCGCTTCATACTCATGCGGCGGCGTGCGCAACACTCCGCGCAGCTCCAGTTGCCGCACCGACGTCTCCAGCCGTCTCTTCAATCCCTCCCGGCAAACCTCTTCAAAGTAGCTGTCGATGGTGTGCCCCTCGGGCACCACGAATTCCGGGAACGGATTCTTCACCGGGTGCAGCTTCAGGTTGCAGCGCTCGGCGATCTCCATGGTGCGCCCCAGCACCGCCGGCGCATCGGGAAACAAGCGCGCCATTTCGTCGGCGCTTTTCACAAAAAACTGGTCGCTGTCGAATTTGAAGCGGTTGGCCTCGTGAATCTTCGCGCCCGTCTGCACGCACAGCATCACGTCGTGCGCGTGGCTGTCCTCGCCGCACAGGTAGTGCGAGTCGTTCGTCAGCACCAGCGGAATCGTCAGCTCCCTTTCCAGCCGGAACAAATCCGCGTGAATCTTTCGTTCCAGTTCCAGTCCCTGGTCCTGAATCTCGAGATAAAAATTCCCGCGCCCGAAGATGTCCTGGTATTCCGCGGCCACGCCCTTCGCTTTCTCGAAGCGGCCGGCCATCAGCTCCTCGCAAAGCTCCCCGCTCAGGCAGCCGGAAAAACCGATCAGCCCTTTCGCGTTTTGGGCCAGAAACTTCTTGCTCAC
>JASHTU010000467.1 GCA_030040395.1 Acidobacteriaceae bacterium | reverse complement strand
GACCACGGCGGAGTAGAGATTGGGCGCATCAACAGACCAAAGAGCGGGACTCATGAGATTCGCGGTCGCGGTAAAGGCAGCCGGGACGCCCGCTGCAACCTGCTGCGCCGGCGCATTCGCCGTGGCTACGCTCTTGCCTGAGGGGTCGAGAATCTCCCAACTCACCGTAGCGTTTTCGGTCTCCTTGCCTTCGTTTTCGACGACTGTCGCGAGAGACAACGCGGCGGAATCGCCAGACAGCGTGGAGCGCACCGTGCTCTCCCACGGCCCTAGATGCAGCGCATCGGTCTTGGTAAGCCACACATGGCGGTAAATGCCGGCGCCCTCGTAGAACCAGCCGTCGCCAAAACTCGCGTCCACGCGCGCCGCAATGCAGTTTTTGCCGCCCACGTTGAGGAAGTCCGTGAGGTCGAACCGAAAAGGCGCATAGCCGTTGTTGTTGCGCCCGATGAAGCAGCCGTTGACGAAGATCAATACGTCGCGGAAGGCGCCGTCAAACTCGACCGCGATGCGCCGGCCGCCGTCGCTGGCGGGAATGTCGAACTCGCGCCGGTACCACCCCACGCTGGTGAGCGGATAACGACGGCCCAGCGGCTTGTAGCCGTGCGACTTGAGCTCTTCATCCCACACGAAGGGCAGTTCGACGGCCCAGTCGTGAGGCAAGTTCAACACGCGCCACTCGGAGTCGTTGTAGCCGGCCTTGGCGAAGGTAAAATCGCCGGTCTTGGCAAAATCTCCCTGGTTGACTCCGAAGCCCAGGTCGCGCGCAGGGTCATTTCCGTTGCCAAACTTGAACTTCCATCCGAAGTCGAAGAGCAGTCGTTCGCGCGGCGCCATGGCGGCTAACGCGGCCGCGGATGAGAGGCCGGCGAGGAGCGCATCGACACGCGCCCAGGCGGCGCGGCCGGCGACGGACGACGCGGAAAAGGCCAGTCCAGAGCGAAGAAGATTGCGGCGAGAAATATGCATCAGAAAACCTCTCTCGAACCTAAGTCCTTACCGCTAACGGCGGCAATTTTCCTGAGAATTAGGCAAGAAGGCACTATATCGCAGGGCGGGCAAAGAAGTAAACGGTTTCAGCTCCGCGCCGGAGCGAACCCGCGCGGGGCGCTGGCGAGCCTGCGGGGAGCGTTTGTCGAGACTGGATATGGTACATTCAAGCTGGCGGATCCCCCGAGGGAGAGATGGCCGAGTGGTTGAAGGCGCACGCTTGGAAAGCGTGTTTAGGGGAAACTCTAACGTGGGTTCGAATCCCACTCTCTCCGCCATTAGAGAATAAAAGAATTGCCTTACTTTTGCACTTTCAGCGGGAAATAGCAGGCAATGAGGATTACACCGCAAATGGCCCTCAATCTGTACCGCAGATATCGCGACAAAATGTGAAGCTGGTCGCGCATTCGCATCCCGCTCGGGCGAGTTCGAGCGCAAGAATGACTGGAAAAGCTGTGCCTGCCTGATCTTCCTTCGGAATCTTGCTCGATTCTCATCCAGATTGGAGGCAGGGTGATAAAGATGGGATGGCAATGTCGCGCCTGGGGTGGACTCTGTCTCTTCCTACTGCTTTGGGCGACGCTTCCCGCCAGTGCGCAAGACTAAGCGCGCGCGTCAATCCCCGTGGGCATCGATGCTTATCGGACGTGGAGTCAATGGCCCGATCAAAGAACAAAAGTTGCTTTGGTGGCTGTTTCATCCCCTGGGAGGGGGCGGATGCCAGTGAAATAGATTATATCTATGATCTTTTGTCTGTCGATTCGCAATGAGTTGGGGATGATGGATCGTGCAGCATGCGGCCGTCTGTTCTTCCAGAAGGACCGCGCTCGGCTGCAATAAAAGATTATGGAGGTTCGTTGATGTTGATGATAAAGAACTTGAAAAAAGATCCGCGGGATGGCTCCACGTGCAGGGGCCGCGGTCGGCGTCGCACCGGCGAGGTTCGAGCTCTCGCAGATTCCTGTTTGTTGCGCGCATCCTTCACTACTACTCTGCTTCTTATCTCAGCGCTCGCTTTTCCGATGGCGCAGAGCGCCGCGGCGGCGCCTACCGCTAGTTCTGCGAATCACCCGCTTTTACCCCCCGGCCCGGGGCGCGACACGATGATTCGAGTTTGTTCCAATTGTCACTCGCCGGAGGTGGTGGTCAACAAGCACCTTGGCCCCCAGCAATGGTACGACCTCATTCAACTCATGGCTGCCCGGGGAGCCGACGCCACAGACGCCGAGTTTGACCAGATCACCGAATATTTGGCTAAGTCGTTTCCCGCGCAGGGCGCTCCAGACACGCCGGCTGCATCGGCAGCCACATCTTCTGCGGAGATGGCGGTGGCGCCCATGGCGGCAGCTACGCCCGCGGTTGCGCCGGAAGCGACTGCTGCAGCGCCCGCAGATCTTGCTGAACCGGCAAACTGGCCCATGGTCGGCCGCGATTCCGGAAGCATGCGTTTTTCTCCTTTGCGCCAAATCACCCCGGCCAATGTGGATACGTTAAAGGTGGCCTGGGTCTATCACATGAAACCGGCGAATTTCAATCCCGTTCCGGCCGGTGGCGGCAGCGGTAGATTCAGCTTTAACAGCAACGGTTTTCGCTCGTCGGAAGACCAGCCCCTGGTGATAGATCAGACCATGTATCTGGCCACGCCCTATGGCCGGGTCGTCGCTCTGGATGCCGCTACCGGCCAGGAGAAATGGGTCTTCCAGGTTCCTGACAACGATCAGCCTTCCTCGCGCGGAGTTGCATACTGGCCGGGCGATGCGGATCATGGACCCGCAATCATCTTCGGCACCAGGCGCGGCCGGATGTACTCGATCAGCGCGGCGACTGGCCAACTTGACGCCGAATTCGGTGACCAGGGAGTGGTCAACCTGAAGACGCCGGAGGTGATGACCACCGGCATGGACAAGATGTATAGTCTGCCCTCGCCGCCTGTCATTTATAAGAACCTGGTGATCACCGGTGCGGGTACCGGGGAAGGCCCCGGCGGCCTCGGCGGCGGCGTTGGTCCAGCCGGCGACACCCGCGCCTGGGACGCGCGCACCGGCAAACTAGTCTGGACTTTTCACTCAGTGCCCCGTCCCGGCGAAGTGGGCCATGACACGTGGGAAGGAGATAGCTGGGTGAACCGTTCGGGCGTCAATGTATGGGGGTACACGACGGTTGATGCGGCGCGCGGCATTGTCTACATGCCCTTTGGCGCGCCCAACAATGACCGTGTCGGCATAGACCGTCCGGGGAACAATCTGTTCGGCACTTCCGTCGTTGCGGCGGATGCCGCGACCGGCAAATTGTTGTGGTACTTCCAAGTGGTTCACCATGACATCTGGGATTATGACACCCAGTCGCCGCCAACCCTGGTCGATGTCAAACATGGACGCCAAACCATTCCTGCCGTGGTCACCGTCAACAAGAACGGGCTGATGTTCATCCTCGACCGGGTCACCGGCAAGCCGATCTACGGTGTCCAGGAGCGGCCCGTTCCCAAGAGCGATGTGCCGGGCGAACAAACTTCGCCAACCCAGCCCTTTCCCGTCCTGCCTGAGCCGCTGGCCCAAGACACCCTTAGCCGCGACAACCTCTACAAAGGCGAGCCGGAGCACCAGGCATGGTGTGAAAAATATGTCGACGACAACAACTTGGTTCTGAGCAGCGTGCCCTATTTGCCACCGCAGCTCAACCGCTATTCAGTTTCTTTGCCCGGCACGCAGGGTGGTGTGAATTACTATGGCGGGGCCTTCGATCCGCGTCTTGGTCTGTTCGTCGTCAACGTGAACAACTTGGGCCAGCCGATGCGGATTGTCCGCAACCCGGACGGGAGCTATTCCAACTCCGGGCCGCTTGCCGGGCTGAATCGCTTTTGGGATTCCAGCAACCACCTGCCCTGCACCCCGACTCCGTGGGGACAGTTAGTTGCCGTTGATGTGAACACCGGCAAGATCGCCTGGCGGTCCACTCTGGGAGTTACCGATAGTTTCCCTGTAGGCGAGCAGAACACCGGCCGGCCGGGCCTCGGAGGTCCCATCCTCACGGGCAGCGGCCTAACCTTTATCGGCGCCACGGACGATGCTCGATTCCGCGCCTTCGACACCAGAACCGGCAAGGAGATCTGGACGGTAAAGCTTCCGGGCGCCGCTGAGGCCACGCCCATCACCTATGCCGATGC
>JASHTU010000466.1 GCA_030040395.1 Acidobacteriaceae bacterium | reverse complement strand
GGGCGCCAAGATGACCTATGAGTACAATTTCGGTGACGGTTGGGAACACACCATCGTGCTGGAGAAGCGGGCGCCTGCAAACCCCAATAGCCCTTACCCCCTCGGTATCGATGGCCAACTCGCTTGCCCGCGGGAAGACTGCGGCGGCCGGATACTACAACCTGCTGGAGGCGCTCGCCGATCCCAAGCACGAAGAGCACGAAGTCCTGCGCGCGTGGGTCGGCGGCTACTTCGATCCCCAGGCTTTTTCCGTCGACAAGGTCAACCAGCTCCTCTCCCCCGCGCGCCCACGCGGCAAAGCTCGGCGGAATTAGATCACTTCTCCTTCACATGTAGCCCTTGGAATTTCAATCGAAGGTGGCGATCCTTTGAGAAAATCGCCACTTGAGTTCCCGGCTTCGGTGCACAGCAGAAGGAGAAGTGCTATAGGCGGGCGACCTCGGCTACTCAGCCTTGCCGAAAGGACAGGTTGAACCGAGAAACCCAGACGGCGAATCCGCCTCATTCAATCGGCATCCGCACCCGCTGCTTCAGATCCCCAGTTTCCGCACTTCCTCGTTGTAGTATTTGCGGTACAGAATGTCCCATTCCTGCGAGCCTTCGAGGATAATCTTGCGCTGGTTGGCGATCTTTTGCCGCGCCGAGGCGTCGATCTTAGCCTCTTCGCCGAGCAAAGCTTCTAGAGTCTTGCGCGCCTCCTGGCGAATGGTATTACGGTCCTCGAGGAAGCCCACCTCGTCGATCTCGGCCAGTGTGTCAGCCACGGTGTGAGCCAGCTTGTTGAGTTTGTCGCGGCTGATCCTCATAGCACCGCCTTGTATTTTTTCGCCAGCTCGGTCTTCACTTTTTTGAACATCTCGGCGTATTGCGCGCCGGATTTGCGCATTTCCTCAGAGTAGGCTTCGAGAATCACGCGCACTTCCTCATTAATGCGGTCTTCGAGCGAAAGCTCCTCGACAAGGGCGCCGTTCACCCGCGCCTCCACGACTTTGACGTTAGTGGAGGTGATCATCTTGGCGTCGATAAGGTGCTTAACAGTCCGGCGGGCCAGATACCCTATGTAATCGCGGGAAAAAATCATGGGTTAAGCGCCAGAATACCGCATCGACGCGCATCATGTACACCGCCAAGGCGTTGCGGCATCGCGCGCCGGTCGGTCGCGCGGCACGTAGAGCGCAGCCCACACCCCGCTCAGCCTCGATGCGGGCAGCTCTTCGCGTTCACGCACCCGTGGTCCATGCGCAGGCGCTCCACCGGCCGCCCCGCCACCAGGTGCTCGGCCACGATTGCCTCGGCATCTTCCGGCTTAACGCCGCCATACCAGACGGCTTCAGGATAGACTACAACCGTCGGCCCGTGTTCGCACTGATCCAGGCAGCCGGATTTGTTGATTCGCACCCTCCCTGCAAGTCCCGCTTCCTTGGTCAATTGCTGCAGCCGTGCGTGCAGGTCGCTTTTCCCTTCAATGGTGCAGGACGGCCGCGGCGCGCCGCCGGGCCGAAAGTTGTGGCAGACAAAAACATGGCGCTCAAATGGGGGCAAACAAACTCCTCCTCGGGACGGATGGTTCCGCGAGTGCGGTCTTTTCCAGAGTAAAGCCTGAGCCAAACCAGAAACGGGCGCGGCGTCTCACGCGCGCAGGGTAAGAGAAGGATGGCGCGGTCAGGGTTTTTAATTTGTTGACAACCAACCCGCCCCCATCTGCGAAAATGATGGTTTGACTATGAGTTCCGACAATCTCCTATCGCTGAAAGACGACATGGTGGCCTTTATCGAGGGTCACGGTCTTCTCCGCCTTCCCGGCTACGTCACCGAGGACATTCCTTCCATCCTGTGGGAGGGCCAGGGCAATCCCGACGCGTGGAAAGACTTTGTCGAAATGGCGAAACACGTCGGCGCTCCGTTTGTAACCTTCAGCGACATGACCCTGGAGCGCGAGGAACTGGACGCGCTCATCGAGCAAGCCAACGAGATGAACTTTCCCGATGAAGAAGCCAACGAGTTGGTCGAGGCCAAATGGCTGCGCAACTACGCCGGCATGGTGGGTTACATCCAGCTTGGCTTTGTTTACGAGGGGCTGGTCTTTCTTCATGAAACCACCACCGAGTGGTATGAGCGCTTCCAGGCGCTGGTGGAAGATATCGAGGGCTTCCAGGACATCGTCATCGACGACGCCCATCCCCAAGACGACGAGGATGAGTAAGGCGCGTGAGCACGGCCGGCGCCACGGGTCCCGCAGTTTCGCCGCGCTCCCTGCCGCGACAGCGCTGGGTTATGGCCACGCAGCATCCCGAAGCTGCTGCGGCGCTGGCTCGCGAGGCGCGCCTACCTCTGGTTGTGGCTGAATTGCTGCTGGCCCGTGGCGTGACCGGCGCGGCCGGCGCATACGTGTTCCTGAATCCGGAACCGGCGCACCTCCACGATCCCTTCCAAATGTTGGGCATGTCCGCTGCGGTCGAGCGCTTGGAGCGGGCTATCGCTGCGCGCGAGCCCGTGCTCCTTTATGGTGACTATGACGTGGACGGTACAACCGCCGTCGTACTGCTTAAAACCGCCATCGAACTTCTCGGCGGCGCAGTGCGCTTTCACGTGCCCCATCGCCTGCGTGAGGGTTACGGCATGCAGTCCTGCGTGCTTGAAGCGGCACATGCCGATGGCGTCCGCCTGGTGGTCACGGTCGACACCGGCATGCGCGCCTTTGCTGAGGCCGAGACGGCGCGCCGGCTGGGCCTCGACCTCATCATCACCGATCATCATCTCCTCGAGCCGGGCGCCGCGGTTCCTCTCGCTCTCGCCATCCTCAACCCCAATCAGCCGGGTTGCGCGTATCCAGAGAAATGGCTGTGCGGCGCGGCCATTGCGCTCAAGTTGGCCCAGGCGCTGCTCGAGCGCCGCGACCCCGCGCGCACGCGAGAAAAGCTTCTGCCCAGCTTTCTCAAAATGGCGGCCATCGCCACCATCGCCGACGCCGTGCCGCTGCGCGGCGAAAACCGCGCCATCGCGGCTCTCGGCCTACGCGAGCTGCGCCGCCCGGCCGGCGCAGGCTTGCGCGCGCTTTTTGCCGCCGCGGCGCTCGATCCAGCGGCCAAAGATCTTACCGGCTTCGACATTGCCTTTCGCCTCGCGCCGCGCATCAACGCCGCCGGCCGCATGGAAGTGGCGTCGGAGATTATCGAGCTCTTCTCGACTCGCGACGCCAAGCGCGCGGTTGAGCTCGCCGCTAAGCTGGAGCGACTCAACCGCGAGCGCCGCGACGTTGAGGCCGCCGCACTCATCGCCATCGACGCGCGCCTCGAGTCCGACGTGGAGCTTGCCGCGGACCGCTTACTCGTCGTTGACGGCGACGGCTGGCATCGCGGCGTGATCGGCATTTTGGCGTCACGCGTCGTCGAACGCACCGCCAAGCCCGCCATAGTCGTCAGCGTTGAAGACGGCGTGGCGCATGGCTCCGGCCGCTCCGTGGATGGCTTCGCCTTGCTCGCCGCCATCGAAGGCTGCGCCGATCTCTTCACGCGCTTTGGCGGCCACGCCTTTGCAGCCGGCTTCGCCATGCCCGCAACCGCTCTGCCCGAGCTCAAGCGCCGGCTGCGTGTCTACGCGGAAAAGCACTTGGCCGCACACCAGCCGGAACGGCTTCTCAGCATTCACGCCGAACTGGCGCTCGACCGCATCACGCCGGTGCTGGCAGGCTGGTTACGCAAGCTCGAACCCCTCGGCCACGGCAATCCCGAGCCGGTCTTTGTGGCGCGCAAGGTGCGTCTGCTGGCTTCTCCGCGCATCATGAAAAACCGCCATATCCGGATCGAGCTCGCGCGTTCCGTGCAATCGCCCGCCGTCGCCGGCTCCAGCGACTCCATCCGCGCGGTTGGTTGGGGTTTGGCCGGGCGCGCCGCGGAGCTTGGGCTCAAGGCCGGAAGTATCGTCGATCTTGCCTATCGCATCCGCGAAAATCCCGACCCCGAATTCGGCGGCCTCGAAGTTGAAATTGCGGACTTCGGAGTCGCGGGTCTCGCGCCATGCGCCTCTTGAATTTGCCAAGCTTAAGCCTTCACGCAACGAGGCCCACGGAAATCCGTGGGCCTCGCCGGTGTATACCCACCCGATACGCCCATCTTCAGCGAGGGTGCGACTCAGGCTTTGAGTGTTCTTCTGGCCGCGCCTGCCGCTGTGGTTGAGGACGCGACGCCGGCCTTGCTTGCGGCCGTGACTGTTCCGTGGGGCGAGCCTGATTTGTCGTGCGTTGCGCCGCGGGCCGGGCTTGATTCACGGGCCGGCTCTGGTTCATCGGCCGCGTCTGCCTTTCCGCTTGAAGCGGCCGCGCTGCGGCCAGTTCATGCGGGTGTCCCCCGTTGACCTTGGCGTACGCATTGTGATCGTGCATGGCTGCTTGAGCGTGCTGTGTCTGGAAGCTGGTCGGAGCCGTGTGCCGCTCGTTCATGTAAGAACGCTCCTGCGACGTGGGCTGGTGGTTGATGCCGCCGGGGCCGCCGTTATAGGCGACATGCCGGTCGTTGACAATCGTGTTACGCTCCACAATCGTGCGGTCGACGTACACGTTGCGGATCACGGTTGTGTTCACGCGCATTACCGCAGTGTTATAGGCAAAGACACCGCCATGCCATACCCCACCCACAAAGCCAATGCCCATATAGCCGAAGCCGTAGTTCACGCCCCCGTAGTAGCCGACGTGCGGACCCCAGTAGCCCGGGTGCCACAGATACAGGCCCGCCCCCCAGCCCCAGTAGCCCGGCGTCCAGAGGGCGCCTACATAAGGAGAAGGCACCCACGCTCCAGGCACCCAGTAATAGCCGTCAGGCCCATAAGCCCAGTACCCCGGCGTCCACATCAAGCCGGCCTCCGGGCAGGGTGGCTGGACGTACACCGGCAACACCGGCGGGGCAAACCCGACGCTGATAAAAACCGCCGCGTGGGCCGGCGCTGGGCAGACGGCCAAAGGAACCGCCGCCACGAGCAAGGCGAGCAAGAACAATCGCGCAGAACGAAGAATACGCATAAGAGTAACCTCCTGATTCCTTCTTCCTGTCCGGCAAAGAGAAGTCATTTACCCAGGGCCGCGCCAGGACTGGTTGAATTACAGCTTCGGAACCACTTTAACAGGAACCGGGCCGGGTGAAGCGGGATTACCGCTAGTGGAGTCCCACTCGATTCGCCGGGAGCCAATGTGGCCGCCGAAGATGGCTCGTTCGTGGCCCAAATCCAGGCGCCGAAAGAACCTACAGGGGATGGAACCCAGACCAGGGGGGGAAGTTGCAGGCGGCGGTGAAGAATTCGCGCGCCAACAGGCCCACCCGGAAAGGTGGGCCTGAAG
>JASHTU010000465.1 GCA_030040395.1 Acidobacteriaceae bacterium | reverse complement strand
CCATCACGGTTCTGCACTTCCGTAGCGGAGCCATCGGAACCATCGACAACAGCCGCAAGGCCACCTTCGGCTACGATCAGCGGGTGGAGATTCTGGGCAGCAAAGGGAAGATCGCCACCGAGAACCGATATCCGAACCAGGTCGTGGTCAGCAGCGAAAAATGTGTTTACACTGATCTGCCGCTGAATTTTTTCATGGACCGCTACACAGAAAGCTTTGCCATGGAACTCGAATCCTTCACCCAGGCCGTCCTCGAGCAAAAACCCACCGCCATCAACGGGGCCGACAGCCGCGTTCCGGTGGTGATGGCGCTGGCGGCGCGCAAATCTTTCGACGAACATCGGCCGGTGCGCCTGGACGAGGTGCGGGTATGAAGAAATCGAAGCTCGCCGCCATTCTCACCGACGTGCACCTCTGGATTCCGCTCGCCGTCCTGATTCTGGGAACCGCGCTCCTGTTGTCTCTGAGGTGAGGTCGTGAGCAACACTGCCGCCGCCGCGCGTTCACGTTCAACACTCTCCTTGCACAAACTGGGCGTCTTCTGCGCCTTGGCCGCGGCAGTCTGGCTGGGCAGCGCTGAAGCCCCTACCAAGCTTGTCACCGAAGGTTTCTCCCCCCTCCTCATCTCCATGGGTATGGTCATGGGCGCGTTTGTGGCGCGCTGGAGCCTGCCCACGCTGCTGAAAGGGACCGGGTCCGTTTTCAAGGATCTGCGCGATGCGCCGCACTTGATTGTGTGGGCGCTGCTGGGAGGCATGCTCTGGGCCGTGGCCAACACGCTCACCATTTTCGCAGTGCGCAATGTGGGCCTGGCCATTGCGTTTCCGCTGTGGAACACCAATAGCCTGGTCGGGCTCTTCTGGGGCTGTTTGCTCTTCAAGGAGCTGCGCGGCTCGCGCGCCAGGGATTGGGCGAAGGTGCTCGGAGGGGCGGCGGCGATCGTCGTTGGCGCAACCATTCTTGCCGTGGCCACGGCGCGCCAGTCTGCAGGCGAATCGGGCAGAGCGATGATCGGCATTGTGGCCGCCCTCGGGGCGGGCGTGCTTTTGGGCACTATGTATATTCCTTACCGCAAGGCCTATATCAGCGGCATGAATCCGCTTTCGTTCGTCACGGTTTTCACCTTCGGTGAGCTGGGCGCGATGATCAGCTTGGGATGGATCTTTTTTGGCGGCGCGGGCCATCTGGCGGCGGCGCTCGACAGGGCCCGGCCGATGCTGTTTTGGCCCTTCCTTGGCGGGTTCTGTTGGGTGGTGGGCGACCTGTTCCAGCAATACGCGGCCAAGTATATCGGCATCGGGCGGGGCATTCCCCTTTCCAACACCAACCAGCTTTGGGGACTGGCGTGGGGCGCGCTGGTTTTTGCGGAGTTCCGGGGATTGACGCTTGGGGAGAAGTTTCTCATCGTGGCAGGTTCGAGCATTATGATCGCGGGCGCGGTTTCAATCAGTATGGCCGCGCCGCCGCCTACCGAACTGGAGAACTGGCGCGCCGCAAGGAACCGGGAGTGCGGCCGCTATGGGCTTGACGCCGAAACCGTGGAAGCCGTTGTTCAGGGCGACGATCCGCTGGCCGATGAAGTTCACCCGCGCCGCTGGTGGGAGATTCTGATTATCGGCGGAGCGAGCGCTATCTTTGTTTGGCTTGCCGTGGGCACGCGAAGCCAGCACATTTACGTCAACCTACCTTGGATGATGGTTTTGATCGCAGGCACGCTTGTGCCCTTGGCGGTTTGCGGAGCCCTGCTATGGCGGCGCACGCGGTTTTCCTAAGGCGCTTGGGCGAGTGGAGTCGCCTCAATCTGGGGGGCAATATGACCGCGACAAAGCGAATGTCGAAAATGTTGCGCTAATGTTCCCGGGAGGCGCGGGCTGGAAGGCTGAAGGGCAAGAGCCGGCTTACAACGTGATAACGAGAGAAGAAATTCTGCAACAGCTCGGCCGGCAAACAGAGCCATGGGACGTTTTGGTGATTGGCGGCGGGGCGACGGGTCTGGGCGCCGCGGTGGAGGCCGCATCCCGAGGCTATCGCGCCCTGCTGATCGAGCGATTCGATTTTGCCAAAGGAACCTCAAGCCGCAGCACCAAGCTGGTGCATGGAGGAGTCCGCTATCTTCAGCAGCTTAACCTGTCCCTTGTGCTTGACGCGTTGCGGGAGCGCGGCCACATGCTCAGGAACGCGCCGCATCTGGTTCACAATGTCCCCTTCGTCGTTCCCGCGTACAGCTATGCCGCCCTTCCCTACTATGGTCTCGGCCTCAAAGTGTATGAGGCGTTGTCAGGCCGTTTGTCGTTCGGCCCTTCGCATCTGCTTTCTCGTCGCAGCACCCTGGAAATGCTTCCCGGGCTTCACGAGCACGGTCTGCGTGGCGGAGTTCTGTACCATGACGGCCAATTTGACGACGCCCGCTACGCCATTGCGCTCTTGCGCACCTTCCAGGATCTTGGCGGCACGGCGATCAACTATGTCGAAGCTCTGCGGCTTCTTGAGCGCAAAGGCAAAGCCATCGGCGTCGCGGCGCGGGATCACGAAAACGGCGCGAACTTTGATCTCCAGGCAAAGGTTGTCATCAACGCCTGCGGAGTTCAAGCCGAGGCGACCATTGCCCTCGACGGTCGTCCCCACCCCTCCTTGCTCGTGGTTAGCCAGGGTACGCATTTTGTCCTGCCGCGATCCTTCCTGCCTGGCAGCGCCGCCCTGATGATTCCCAGGACGGCGGATGGGCGCGTTCTTTTTGCCATTCCATGGCACGGGGCGACCATTGTCGGAACCACCGATGAACCTGTCGATCGAGTTTCTGACGAGCCGCGGGCAATGGCCTCGGAGAAGGAGTTTCTGCTCGACCATATCGCGCGGTATTTGGGCCGCAGGCCGGAGCGGGCGGAGATACTCAGCGTATGGTCAGGCCTACGTCCCCTGGTGCGGAGAGCCGGCCTGCGAACGTCGCAGTTATCGCGGGATCATTCCGTCCTGGTTTCGCAAAATGGCTTAGTTTCCGTCATCGGGGGTAAATGGACCACTTATCGGCGCATGGGACAGGATGCGATGGATCGCGCCGTGCAAATTGGCGCTCTTCCCAAGCAAAAGTCGCGCACTCTGGAGCTGAAACTGCACGGCTGGACGCTGGATGCGGACCAGCCGGCCTTAGAGTGGGAGCGCGTTTATGGCGCGGACCTGCCCATGGTGCGAGCGCTCTCCGCTGAAGATCCGGCGCTCGATGCGCCGCTTCATCCCCGCCTGCCCTATAAACTGCGCGCCGTTGTTTGGGCGGCGCGGTTTGAAATGGCGCGCACCGTCGAGGATGTGCTCGCTCGTCGCACCCGCGTCCTGTTCCTCGACGCTCGCGGCGCCATCGATGCTGCGCCTAAAGTGGCCGAAATATTGGCGAAAGAGTTGGGCAAAAGCGACGCCTGGAAGGCAACGGCGGTCGCCAGCTTCATTGATATTGCGAAAGGCTACCTCTATGAGGAGGATGAAGCAGCATAAGTTGGGATCATTTCCTCATTCTTTTCGCCTGAACCTCGCGCCATTCTCCAGATGTGCGCGCCTTGGCTGGCATTTTATCGACGCGTTCGGCGGGGCCATCTGGCGCTGGGTCTCGGCGCGGTGACGCTGGCCCCGCTTAATTGAACTGAAAGTGGAACTGCATGGCGGAAACTCCTAAACCTATCGTCGTCGTGGGCAGCATCAACATGGACCTGGTCACCCAGACCCCCGGCCTTCCCCTGCCCGGCCAAACCCTCATCGGCACTGGCTTTTCGACCACCCCGGGCGGTAAGGGCGCTAACCAGGCCGTCGCCGCCGCCCGTCTCGGCTTCCCCACGCACATGGTGGGCATGGTTGGCGAAGACGTCTTCGGTCAAAGCCTGCTCGGCACGCTCACCACCGCCGGCGTGGGAACTGATGCCGTGGAGCGCGTTCCCGGTCCCTCCGGCATAGCTGCCATTCTGCTCGCCGCCAGCGGAGCCAACAACATCGTCGTCGTTCCCGGCGCCAACGGCCAAATGGATCCCTCCGCCATCGACCGCCACGCCGCCCTCATTCGTTCCGCCGGCATGGTCCTTTGCCAGTTGGAGCTGCCCCTCGCGTCCGTAGCGCGCCTCCTCATGGCTTGCGCTGAGGCAGGCGTCCCCGTTATGCTCGATCCCGCCCCAGCCGCGGCCCTCCCCGAGCCCATGTGGCTTCAGACAACCTGGTTTACGCCCAATGAAACTGAGGCGGCCTTCTATTTGGGCAATGAGACAAACGTCAAGGACGCCGCGGAGCGCTTGCTCCGCAAAGGCGTACGCAACGTGGCGCTCAAGCGCGGCGCTGACGGCGTCTATGTCGCCGTCTCTGGCGGCCGCGCGGAATGGGTCAAGCCCTTTGCCGTTGACCCCGTGGACACCGTCGCGGCCGGCGATTGCTTCAATGGCGCCTTCGCCGTGGCCCTGCTCGAGGGCCGCGATCCCTGGGCCGCGGCCCGCTTCGCCAACGCCGCGGCCGCCATCAGCGTCACCCGCAAAGGCGCCCAGGCCTCCATGCCCACCCGAGCTGAAGTGGATGCATTCCTGGCCGCGCACACTTAGCGCGCTTCTCCTTCGCATGTAGTTCTTGCAATTTCAAGCGAAGGTGGCGATTCTTTGAGGGAATTGTTGATTCCTTAAACATAAATAACTTGCCGATGCAGGTCAGTGAATGTACCCGTCATTGTACCCGTTTTTTCAGGCCGCATTCTCGGCGCTGGACTGCGTAATGCGCTCGGCGGCGATTTCCCGTTGAAGCCTCTGGGAACCAGCCAACAATGATCCTTTCAGCGAAGACGCTGCCGCGCATCCGTGGGGTTCCGCTCCTGCCGACGCGGGGCCAGCGCTGCCGCTCTCCGAAAGGCCAGCGTAAGGACCGGGCTCACCTTGGCGCCCTGCGCCTGAGCGCTGCTCCTGTGCCTCCGACTCTGAACTGTTAGGTCGCCGCTCTGTCGCTATGGGCGCGGCACATGAATTGAGAAGAGGACGAGCACCCCATTGATCGAGCTGAACCAGTGCGGCGTGTTCTCCGGAACCAGAATGAAGTCGCCTTTGGCGATGGTGCGTGGCGTTCCCCCTTCGATCGCGGAGCCGCTGAGATTGGTGGGATTGGTTCGTTTTTCGTTGACCAGCTTGCCGCCGGTCACCAAAGTCGCCGATCCATCGATCACGTAGAAAAGCTCTGCCTCCTTTTCATGGACCGCGGCGGGGCCAACCGACGGGCGGTATTCCAGGTGCCCGTCGTAGGATCCCAGCTCCAGCATGGGTTCGGTGACGAGCGGTTGGTTGTCCTTGCGTTCCCTCTGCGCTTTTGCGATCAGCGCGGCGACTTCGGTCGAAGAGGTGGAGAGCCTGGTTGGCCTCTCGGGCGATTGCCGGACGGGCTGCTGAGTCCACGCTGCTGTCGCCATAAGAGTGATAGCGAGACTGAGTATCATTGTGCGCATAAAACCTCCAGATGTGCTCCGCCTTTTCGGCTGAGCGTTTCTGCCACGGGATATTTTAACCAGAACTTCCGATTTAAACTTTCAGCCTGCACGTCCTCGCTGTACCGCACGGCAAAATCAAAGCGTCGGCTTTTGCCCCAATCCCTTCATTTTGCGTTTCTCCCACTTTGCCGGTCAACTCAGCCGGATCACTCCTGACCGACACCCTGCCACACATCTGTCGGATTCGGCCCTGCCTGTACGCACTCCCCGTGCAGGCGTCTCGACGTAATCATGGCAGCATCACGCCCATGGGGGCAATAACATAGGCTCATGGCGCAGGCGTTCAAAGTCGGCGATCGCGTAACCTGGGACTCCGAAGCCGGCCGGGTCAGTGGCCGTATCGTGCGGGTGCATACGGCGGACGTGAACTACAAAGGCTACGTCCATCACGCGAGCAAGGATGATCCGCAGTACGAAATAAAGAGCGATAAGACGGATCATATCGCCATGCACAAGGGCAAAGCTTTGCGGCTTCTTCAGTGACGCATGTATTTCACTGAACACTGCAGGTTTCCGGATCGGCAACAGAACTTAGGCCGTTCTATTTCCACCACTTCACAAACAAGTAAAGACTATCAGAGACTCTTCACTAGGCGGATTACTTGAATGTCTAGTAAAGAAAAACGATCGGCGCAATTGCTTCAGGGAACGCTCGATCTGATCGTGCTGCGCACTCTCGCAACAATGGGGCCGCAGCACGCGTATCAAATTGCTAGCAGACTGCAGCGGGTATCTGACCAGTTGCTCTCGCT
>JASHTU010000464.1 GCA_030040395.1 Acidobacteriaceae bacterium | reverse complement strand
GAAAGCTCTGGCGCCACAGGCCCTCAGAGAGAACAGCAACCGCCGGGCCGCCTGTTTCGCCTTCGGCTTGGGTAAAGGTTCGGCCCAGAAGCGGACGCGCGCCCAGCAGGGAGAACAGGTTGGGCGTGACCCGCGGCGCCACGATGCTTTGCGTAACATCGCCGGTCTCCACCACGCTTACATCCTGCGAGTAGCCGGCCGCCTGTTCCAACTCGCGCGTCTGGTCACGGATATCGCGGTAATTGAGCCACGAGGTCGAACTGAAGCCGGGTCTGTCGCCCGGTCCGACGAAAACCAGCCGGTTGGAGTGAGCGTAAGGGAGCGACCGCAGCAGCACGCTCTCAATTACGGCGAAGATGGCCGCGTTCGCGCCCACCCCCAGCGCCAGGGTGAATACGGCCAGCAGCGCCACCCCGGGAGTCTTGCGCAACTGGCGCGCGGCGAAGCGGAAATCGTAAAACAAGCTCAGCACGGGTAAACTCCGGTTCCAGATTCCGCGGCGCCCCATGGGCTTCGGAGGGGGGCCACGCGAAGTGTAAGCTCCAACCGCGTGTGGAGCATTTTGGGCGCCATTGCGGCCGAGACCGCCAACTAACGCAACATCAGGCAATTCCACCACCGGATGGCGTCGCCGAGCGCAAAAGCGAATGTCCGAAATTGTAATCTGGCGTTCAGAAGTGAACAGCAACAGCCGTGCGGTGCAGTTCGAGCGTCAGCGCTCGAGGCCGTCTTGGCTTACCGGCTGCCGGGTCTGCTAGCATCTGTTTTCGGAGATTTTGGCTGATGGACATTCTGAACCCCGCGGCGCCCGGTCCCCGGCGCAATGAAGATATCGCTCTCGATCTACTGAAGTTTGTGGCCGGTACGGCGGGAGTCGGCCGGCCCGCTGCTCCGTCGACCGGCTTCAGCGGCGCCACCGCGCCCAAGCCCGAGGAGCAGATAACGCAGCTGCTCGAGCTCTATGCCCGCTGCCTCAGGGTCGTTGAAGGCAAGGCGGCCGAAACCGCCGCCGAGAAAGAGGCAGCGCAATAGCTGGCGAAACCATGGTGCGCGTGGCCGTGGCCGGCGCCGGGACCTTCGGGCGTAACCACCTGCGCGTGCTGCGCGAGCTTGAAGCGGCTGGCCTCGGCGTCGCCCTCGCGGCCGCCGTCGAGCCTGACTCCGCGCGCGCCGCGGAAGCCGCCGCGCAATACCGGATCCCGGTGTACGCCTCCATCGACGAGCTGCTTGCTGCGCGCCTCGAGCTCCATGCGGCCACCGTTGCCGTGCCCACTGTCGAGCATCATGCCGTGGCGTCGGCGCTGCTCGACGCCGGCCTCGACCTGCTCGTCGAAAAGCCATTCGCGGCCAGCCTCGCCGAGGCCGACGACCTGATCGAAAAAGCGGAGAAAAGAGGGCGCATCGTCCAGCCCGGCCATCTGGAACACTTCAATCCCGCGGTGCTGGCCGTCGAGCCTCGCCTGCGCTACCCCATGTTCTTTGAGGCCCACCGGCTCAGCGTCTTTACGCCCCGCTCGCTCGATGTGGACGTGATCCTCGACCTCATGATCCATGACCTCGATATTGTCCTCGCCTTCGCCGCCTCGCCGGTGCGCGAGGTGCGCGCCGTCGGCTTGCCCGTGGTTTCGCCCAAAGTCGACATCGCTAACGTGCGCGTCGAGTTTGACTCCGGCTGCGTGGCCAACTTCACCGCCTCGCGCGTCTCCACTGAGCGCGTGCGCAAGCTGCGCTTCTTTGAGCCGCACCAGTACGTCTCCATCGACTATGCGCGCCGCGATCTGCTCATTGTCCGCATGGACGGGAAGATTTCGCCGGAGCTGGCGGCGGCTTTGGCGGCGGGGAAACTGGATGCTGCGGCGCTGACGGGTCCGGCGCCTGGCCTCTCATTCGTCAAGCCGGAAGTCTCGCCCGGCGAGCCGCTGCGCCTCGAAATGGAATCATTCCTCGACTCCGTCCGCACCCGCCGCCCGCCGCGCGTCACGGCTCGCCAAGGCCGCGCCGCCCTTGAACTGGCGCTCGAAATTCAATCCACCATGGCCGCCCACGCCTGCCGCGCCGGGTTGGCGGATTTCTTCGCCCGCTGCCCCTAGAGCCTGTTGCCGGCTGGCCCGACTCTTGGCCGGCCTGGGGACACCCCCATTCCTTTCGGCGTTTTTTGTCGGAACGGTGGGCTGAGCGGATGCGATTCCCAATCAACACCCATTCCGAAAAAATCGAGGCCGGGTTGCTAGGCTGCTTCCCCTGTCATCCGCTCTCTGGCGTGGGCCTGCTCCGAAGGCTCGCAGGGCATGAAGATCGAAAAAACGGTTCCGCTTCGCCCTGGCGTAACACAGCTTCGGAAACGGAGCGACCCTCCGTGCTTCTCCAGCAGAGATTTCGAGACCCAGAGGCCAAGCCCGGTTCCCAGATTCTGTTTGGTCGAATAGAAGGGTTCGAAAATGTATCGTCGGATGGATCGCGGAATGCCCGCGCCTTTATCTCCGACGCTGACTCGGATTCCGTATCCATGCCCAGTTTTCCAATCTCGGCAACGCGTCACCTTGAGGACGATCGCGCCGCCATTTGGCGAAGCGTCGATAGCATTGGAGAGGATGTTCGAGAAGACCTGACGGATTTCGCCCGGCAGGCCAAGCAATTCGCAGGAAGGGCCATATCGGGTGACGGCATAGAGGTGCTTGTTCGCTATCTTGCCGCGGTAAACCTCAACCAGGTCTCCAACCAGCTCGGCAATGTCAATCCTGGTCGGAATGCTGGTGTCGCGATAAAAGCCCAATGTCTGCCGGGCGATATGCACCACCCGCTGCAGTTCGCGATCCGCATCCTGGAGCAGGCGCCAGGTCTTCGGCGGCAGCGAGGACTCGCTCTTGGCGAGATAAATCAGATTCGTCAACGCTTCCAGCGGGTTGTTGATTTCGTGGGAGATCGTGGCGGCGAGTCGTCCCGTGGCGGCAAGTTTCTCTGTGATGCGCAGCTTTTGGTCAGTCAGTTTTAGTTCTGTGATGTCCCTGGCGATTGTCGACCCGCCGATCACCCTCCCTGCAGCATCCCGAATCGGCGAAATCGTCATCGCCACGTCAATGCGCGCGCCGCTCTTCGTCAAGCGCTGCGTTTCCAGGTGCGTAACGCGCTTATTTGCTTTGAGGCTGTCCAGAATCGACATTTCCTCATCGTACAATTCCGGCGGCACAAGCCGCAGGATCGATGTTCCGAGAATCTCTTCCGGTTGGTAATCGAACAGGCGAGCGGCGGCTGCATTCCAGCTGGTGATGACGCCATCGAGGCTCTTACTGATGATTGCGTCCTCGGATGACTCGACGATGGCCGCGAGCCTTGATTCGCTCTGTTTCATTTTCGCAATTTGACGTTCCAGTTCCAGCGCCTGCAGGCGGTCCCGTTCGGCGCTTTCGCGGCGAAGCGCATCTTCTGCTTCCTTCAACCCGGTGACATCGAATCCGACTCCGTGGATGAACCACGGCTCTCCGCTCCTTCTTCGCACCAGTTTGGCTTCGCAATGGAACCAGACAACGTGGCCGTCCCGGGCCAGCACTCGGTAAACGGATTTCAGGGGTTTACCCGTTGACAGGGTCTCCGCCGCCTCGGCGCTCCATCGGGCGCGGTCTTCGGGGTGAATCTGGCGGTACCAGCGAACGGGATCGTCCAGCCACTCTTCCTGAGTGAATCCAAGCATGTGCTCAATCTGAGG
>JASHTU010000463.1 GCA_030040395.1 Acidobacteriaceae bacterium | reverse complement strand
GGGCGCCGGGAGGTTGGGCGCCGCTTTAATCGGCGGCGCGAAACCTGCCGGCGCGTCCTGGGGCTCCGGGGGGCGATCGCGCGGCGCCGACTTCACCGCCGTTGTACTATTTCCGGTAGAGGTAAGCGGCATTGCAATTCGATCGGGTCCGGATTCATCCGGAGGGCGGTGGCACTCTCCGCGGCCAGTTTTTGAAGTGTGTAAATAGGGGTTTTCCCCTTTATTTGCTTATTTTTGCCGTCGCCGGCGCCCTTTGGGCCCAGGAGCCTGCCGCGGCGCATCCGGCAGGCGACGCGGGCAGTGAGAACATGGCGCAAGGGCAAAGTACGGGTGGAATGGCCAACGCGGGCCCGCAAGCGGCTGTGTTCGACAATCAGCACCGGCCGATCACGGCCGGCGGCTTTGTAAAGAGCGGCCCCATTGTCTTCCAGGACGTGGCCGCGGCAGCCGGACTGACGAAGTGGCGTCACAAGGCCGGCACTCCAGAGAAACGTCTGATCCTGGAAGCCAAGGGGCCGGGCGTATGCCTGCTGGATTACGACAACGACGGCTGGCTCGACATCTACCTGGTCAACGGCTCAACCTATGACGCGCTGGACGGCAAGGCCACCCCGCCGCACGCGGCACTTTTCCACAACAACCATGACGGCACCTTCACCGAGGTGACGCAGGCGGCTGGCGTAGCGAATGACCGCTGGGGATACGGGTGCGCGGTGGGCGACTACAACAACGATGGCTGGCCCGACCTGTATGTGACCAATTACGGGAAAAACCGCCTCTATCGCAACAACCATGACGGCACATTTACCGATGTCGCGGAGCAAGCGGGCGTCACCATCGGCACGTGGTCTACCGGTGCGACCTTCGGCGACTACGACGGCGACGGGCGTTTGGACCTGTTTGTGGCTGGCTATATTCGTCTCGATCTGTCGAACCCCCCACTCTCCGGCTCGAAGGCGATGGGCTACGCGTATTGCCAGTACCGGGGAGTGCAGGTGATGTGCGGACCGCGCGGTCTGCCGGGAGAACACGACCATCTATTTCACAACAACGGCGATGGGACTTTCACCGATGTCAGCAAAAAGCTGGGTGTGGACGACCCGAATGGATATTACGGCCTGGGCGTTCTCTTCGCGGACGTCAATAATGACGGCAAGCCCGACCTGCTGGTTGCCAACGACTCCACGCCCAACTATCTCTACATGAACAAGGGCGATGGAACCTTCGAGGACGATAGTTACATCAGCGGATACGCCCTCAATGAGAGCGGCCGCGAGATTGCGAACATGGGCATCGCTGCCGGAGATTACCTGAACAACGGCCACCTCGACATCGTCAACACCGACTTTGCCGACGATTACAACGTTCTGTTTCAGAACGACGGCACGGGGGCATTTACCGATGTGAGCTACCAGGCCGACATCGCCGTTTCATCCATCCCGTTTGTCAGTTTTGGCGACGGGTTCCTCGACTACGACAACGACGGATGGAAGGATTTGCTGATTATCAATGGACACGTCTATCCGCAGGTGGACGAACACCCCGGGTGGGGAACCAGCTACGCGCAGCGTCCCTTGCTTTACCACAACCTGAAGAACGGCAAGTTCGATCTGGTTCCAGCGGTGGAGGGAACCGGACTGGCCGTGGTGAGCGTGGGCCGCGGCGCGGCCTTTGGCGATTTGTTCAACGACGGCAAGATTGACGTGGTCATCAATAATATGGACGGGGTCCCGGTGCTGTTGCGCAATGTGAATCCGGACCACCACCACTGGGTGGAGATGAAACTAGTCGGCGGTTCCAAGAGCCCGCGCGATGCAGTGGGAGCGACGGTCTATCTGACCGCGAGCGGAATCCGGCAGCGCGGAGACGTGCTCAGCGGAGGCAGCTATCTCTCCTCCAACGACATGCGCGTCCACTTTGGCCTGGGCGACGCCGATTCGATCGACAAGGTGGAGATTCACTGGCCCTCGGGCGCGGTGGAGAAGGTGAAGCTTCCTGCCGTAGACCGGATCTACACCATCACCGAAGGCGAGGGCGTGACCGGCGCGCTATGCGGCGCCAAACCGTGTGAATCGATCGCTCCCGGACGGCCCTAGGGCGACCATCGATCGAAGGATGGTGCTATGACCGCTGGTTTTCGCACCGCCGCGGGCGCCCCATCCTTGCGGCGTGTTTGCTTTTTCCGCAAGGGTGGAAAAAACAAATTCGCGGTCAGAGGAATAGTTCTCCCTCCGCATTGCCTGAGCAGCCTCGGCGCAGCGGGAGTTTGCTGTCTGCTTGCCAATCCGCAAAGGCGCGAAAGATTATGATGGATGCCGCGGGATCAGCCTCCGCCGGCGGAAAAGGCGCTCCTGTTGAAGGGATGTAGTCTCGCTGCTCCGCGCCACTCGCGATTGCCTCGCAAGTCTCTGGCTGGCGATCAAAGGTAAGGGAATGGGCATGATTCTAACTGGAAGGTAAGGCCAAACCCGGGGGAACAGCAATGATTCGGCTTAAACGCGTCTACGACCCTCCCGGCGATCAGGAGGGAACGCGATTCCTTGTCGAGCGGTTATGGCCCAGGGGCATCAAAAAGTCCGCGCTGCATCTCGATGGATGGTTGAAAGACGCTGCGCCAAGCACCGAGCTCCGTCAATGGTTTCAACATGACCCGGCGCGCTGGGAAAAATTTTGTCGCCGGTATTTTGACGAGTTAAAAATGCGTCCCGACGCATGGAAACCGATCCTCGAGGCCGCAAGCGAAGGCGCAGTTTCGCTTCTTTACAGTTCTCACGACCAGGCGCATAACAATGCAGTCGCGTTGAAGATGTTCCTCGACGGTCGTCTGAACGCGAAGGATCCAAAATGACCACAGGCCCGGGCGGCTTATCATTGATATCGGTTGCTTTTGTGAGCGCGCCTAAGTCATTCGACCTATCCAGAGACGAGGCGCAAGTCTCATGACGAAGCAGCCGCCGTCCTGTTCAATGCGATTCAACAGCGGGTGAGGATCTCTGCCTGGAGCGGGCCCACGCTCAAAAGCCGTTTGTTTGTTCACAAGCTACGATGTACAGTAAGTTCGCAACAAGTGCGAGACGAATGCGATAGGATGGAGCGCCGATGGCAATTACGGTGACACGCCAGGATCCGCGGTACGGTGCGCTGAAGAAGGGCCACAATGCCCGCTGGCCCGCAGACGACGCGGATGCGGCGAGCCGCATTCTGTTATGCGAAAGCGCGCCGGACGCGGCGGAAACGCTGCAAAAGCTGGTGAACGCAGGGATGCGGCCCACGGTGCGCAGCGGCGGACATTGCTATGAGGATTTTGTCGCCAATAATCCCGGCGGAGCAATTCTGGATGTGAGCCTGATGGCCGGGGCAAGCGCCCCCGGTGATCGGCCGCCGTACAGAATTGGGCCGGGGACCCAGCTCTGGAATGGGTATCTGGAATTGTATAAGCGCTATGGTGTGACGCTGCCAGGTGGGACATGCGGGTCGGTGGGCGCCGGCGGACACATCAGCGGAGGGGGGTACGGGCTGCTGTCGCGGCTCCATGGCTTGACCTGCGACTGGCTGACGGCGGTGGAGATTCTAACGGTCGACGGGAAGGGTCAGGTCGTTGCACGCAGAGTGGATGCGGAGCATGACCCGGACCTGTTCCGCGCCTGCCGTGGCGCCGGCGGAGGCAATTTCGGCGTCATTACCAGCTTCGAGTTCGACAAACTGCCGCAGGCGCCCGAGGAGGTGATCGACGCGAATTTCTCCTTTGCCTGGGCGGAGATGACGGAGGAGAGATTTGTTCCCATCCTGATCAAGTTTGGAGAATATTGGGCGAGCCGGGGGCGCGATCCGGAGACCTGGGGAATGTTCAGCGTGCTTTCGTTGGCGCACCGGGCGAGTGGGCGCTTTGGAATCTCGGTGCAGTTCTGCAATCCGGACGGGACCTGCGGCGACCTGACTGTGCTGAACGAATATCTGGACCGGTTTTCAGACTGCGGCGTGGTGGCGACCCCGGGAGACGGCGCTGGTCACGAAGGCTTGGCGGCGCGGCAGGATGCCGGCCAACTGGAGTGCGTAGGCGTCCACACCGTGAGGCGCCGCACCTGGCTGGATGCGACCGCAGGCAGCGGCGGAGGCGGCGCCAGCATGCGCGGAAAATACAAGTCGTGCTATATGAAGCAAGGATTTACCGAGGCGGAGGCGCGATGCCTATACAAGCATATGACGCGGACGATACCGGGGACCGATTTGAGGGGTTCGACAATCGGGATCGACAGTTATGGCGGAGCGATCAATCGCGCGGAGATGGCGGACAAGACCGCGGCGGCGCAGCGGGCCTCCGTACTCAAGCTGCAGCCGATGACATTTTGGAATGACGCCAAGGAGGACCCGGGGCGCCTGCAGTGGCTGCGCGATCTGTACACGGAATTGTATTCGGGGCCGGATGCGGATCCGGAGCATAAAGGCACGCCGTACTGGAACGCGCATTACGAGGGTTGCTACATCAACTATCCGGATATCGACATGCTGGCGCACGACTACTGGCCTGAACTGTATTACGGAAACAAGGGGCTATATCCATTTTTGCAAGGCGTGAAGCGGAAGTACGATCCGAACAATATTTTCCATCACGCCATGTCGATACGGGCATGAGCGAGAGCCGGTTGGAGAAGCCAGTGACGGAGAGCGCGCTGTTGAGCCGCAGGGCATTCGTGCAAATGATGGGATTTGCGCCCGTCGCGGCGCGGGCCGGATGGGCTCGGGCGATGACGTGCAGTTCGCGTGTCGCCTACGTGGGGACGATGCCTGGAACGCGAGCGGGGCTTGAGGGGCCCCACGAAATCCGAGTGTACGACGTGGCCGGTGAACGCTGGAGATTGAAGCAGGTGGTTGCCAGCGCCGCACCGGCGTGGCTCACCGCGCATTTCAATCGGCGGTTTCTCTATGTTGTAAACGAAGTAAGCCAGCATGAGGGATTGCCAACAGGAACCGTGGAGACTTATGCCCTTGACTCGGACGGAAAGCTGAGGTTTATGCACCGGCGCGCTCTTTCGCTCTCCGCAACGGCGCCGCGCCACCTGACTTTGTCGCCGGACGGCAGGAACGCGATTGTTGCAGTGCACGGAGGCGGCGCCTACAACTTAATTCCGATCGGCAAGGATGGACGTCTGGGACGCGTGACTGGAATCGTGAAGGAAACCGGGTGCGATGATTGTCCCGAGCATCGCCATGGGGCGCATCCGCAAATGGCGGTTTTCGATGCGACGGGGCGGCGGGTGTTGGCCGTGGACAAAGGAAACGACCGGCTGACCGTACTGGAACTGGAAGATGGCGGGCTGGCGGTGCGGGAGCGGTATGCGCTGAATGCGGGGAGCGGACCGCAGCAGATTATCTTGCACCCGGCCGGGCGCTGGCTGTACGTGGCGAGCCTCGAGGGGGCAGTGTGCGGGTACGCATACGATCCGGCGAGGGGCCGAATTTTGGGCCGCGTGGAACGAGTGGAAACCGGGGCTCAAGTAACGATGGCGCTCGATCCATCTGGTGGGTTCCTCTATACGGCCGATGACGAGATAGGCATCCGATGCTGGAAGGTGGATGGGGTATCCGGCAATCTGGCTGCGGCGCGGACGCGATGCGAGAGTCCAGGCGCGATTCGCGCCATGACGATCGAGAGCGGCGGGACCGCCTTGATCGCGCTCAGCGATGCGCACCAAGGCGTGGTCAAAGCGCCCATCGATCCAGGGAGCGGGCGGCTCGGTCAACCGGTGCTCGTGGCTTCCGCGCCGGGACTGCGAAGCATCGCCATCCTGTAGCCGAGTGCGCCCGGACGCCGGAAGAGGCGTTTAGTTTCTTGCGCCACGAATTTTGCGCAGTTCGCTGTTGAAGGCGAAAGGGCAAGGAATCCGGAAGAGCGCGGGAGAGCGGTGTACCGATGTAGCCGCGGAGATAAAGGGCGCTCGCGCGCGCCACGGATCATTTTGATCGCGCCACTGATCATTTTGATGTTGACAATCCATCTGAGGCTCCTTACGATAAGCCCAATGATAGACGGTTACTTTCTTTCCTCATGAATTATTGCATTCCTGCGGCAAAGATAGTTGGCGCGTGCGGCCGCGCCGGCAAAAGACCCTAATACAACAGTGCTTAAGGAGGCGGGCGAAGTATGAATGCTGGCCTGGGAACTATCTCGAAGGCGTCGGGCGTCAGCAGGCGGAAGTTTCTCCAGCGGTCTGCGCTGGCAGGAGCCGCAGGTGCGGCCACCACGCTTTTGCCATCCGCAGTGCGCGGGCAGGACGGCCACGCTGCATCTGTGCCGGTGGGCCCCAATTTGTATGAAGCCATCGGCGTTCGGCCAATTATCAACTGCAAAGGGACTTACACGATTATCAGCGGCTCTCTAACCTTGCCGGAAGTGAAACAGGCCATGGATGAGGCGTCCAAGCACTACGTGCATCTCGACGAACTGATGCTGGCGGTTGGAGCGCGCCTGGCTGCGATTACCGGAGCCGAGTGGGGAGTAGTCACTTCGGGTTGCGCTGCCGCCATTGCCGGGGCGACGGCGGCCTGCATCGCTGGAACCGACCCCGAAAAATCGCAGAAGATGCCATACATGACCGGCTTCAAGAACCAGGTCATTATTCCCAAGCACTCACGCAATCCGTATGACATCGGCGCGCGTATGCTTGGGGTCGATCTGATCGAAGTCGGCACGCCGGAGGAACTAGACCGGAGCATGGGCCCGCAGACGGCGATGATTTACATCCTTTCTTCTCCCTTAGCGGCCAAGGGTCCGATGAGCATCGCCAGCATCTGCCAGGCGGCGAAACCAAGGGGCGTTCCCGTATTCGTCGACGCGGCGGCGGAAATGTTGACCATTCCCAACATTCATCTCCAGGCTGGCGCAACCTTCGTCGGCTATAGCGGCGGGAAATGTTTGCGAGGTCCGCAGTGCGCTGGATTACTGCTGGGGCAGAAAGATCTGGTGCAGGCGGCCTTTTTCCAAGCGGCGCCCCACCACAATGTAGGCCGATCGATGAAGGTCGGCAAAGAAGAGATTATGGGCATGTTAACCGCGGTTGAGATGTGGACGCGGCGAGACCATGACGCGGAGTGGAATACATGGAAGAATTGGCTTGGCTCCATCGAGGACAAGGTAAAACCTTTGCCATCGGTGACGACTGAGTACATCATGCCCGAGGATCTCTCGAACCATGCCCCCATGCTGCGGATCAATTGGGACGCCAATGTGCTTAAAATTACCGGGACGGAATTGGCGGCGACGCTGGACGCGGCAACCCCCCGCATTCAGTTCATGAGCGCACGGGGCAGCAGACCCGATCACATGCAAAGTTTCGTGCAAATCATGCCATACATGATGATGTTGGGTGACTACCAGGTCGTGGCTGAAGCGCTTCATAAGACGCTCTCCGCGCCGCCCACCTTTACCGCCCCGGAAATTCCCCAGGAGGCTCCGGCAGATGTTGCGGGCATTTGGAATGTGTCTCTCAAGTATCTGAGGGGAGAAGGATCGCAACGGTTTCTCTTGGAGCAGAACGGCAATCGAGTGAGCGGCGCCCATCAAGGCGAGATATATAACGGAAATCTTCAAGGAGAGGTTCATGCCAACCAGGTGGCGTTTCACAGCCTGATGCCCGTGGGTGGAAACGCGATTCATTACACTTTCACCGGGACGGTGGACGGTGGGTCCATGAGCGGCAAAGTGGAGCTGGGAGAGTACGGCGAGGCGGAATGGTCCGCGGTCCGGCAAGGCGCCTAATCGAGCCGGAAAGCCGCCGATCGATTGTGGACGCCGGATATTCGTCCTGTATCCTCGACCGTCAGGAGACCCGTAACAAGATCCAGGAAACCAGTTGGATAAGATAATTCGCTCCCCCCAGCGCGCCGCAAATGGGATGACTCCTCCCCAGAGTCAATTATGTAACAAACCGACTTCAACACTACGAGGAGACCACTATGAAGAAACGATTCCTGCTTAGTTTTTTCCTGGTTCTGAGTCCACTGTTTCTCCGGGCGCAGGTCGCCAATAACACCTCACTCGTCGGAACCGTGACCGATCCAAGCGGTAACGTGATCAACGGCGGCAAAGTTAGCGCCGTGGAAGTGAACACCAAGGTTCAATCGGAAGCGGTTACCAACGCCGCAGGCTACTATGCGATCACCTTTATTCAGCCCGGGACGTACAACATCACGGTGACGATGAATGGTTTCCAGGAAGTCACCAAAACCGGCGTGGTGGTTCCAATCGATCAGGCGATCCGCACCGACTTCGCGCTCCCGGTCGGCTCGACGCAGACCGTGGTCACTGTGACCGCCAGCACGCCAGCCTTGTCGACGGACGATGCGACCCTGGGGGAGACGTTTAACACGACCGCGGTAGAAAATCTTCCCATCAGCGGTCACAACGCTCTGGACGTCGCTTCCATGGCCTCCAACGTCTACATCGGCGCGGACACCAACTACCAAGGCAACCCGCCCGGTGAAACCTTCGAGGGGGCCGGCCAGCGCGCCATTCAGAACAGCCTCTCTCTCGATGGCGTCTCGATTATTAATGACCTGATTACCACCACGCCGGACCACCCGTCCGCGGATATGATCTCCGAAACGCAGATGCAGAGCGGCAATTATCCGGCCCAGTATGGCTCTTACCTCGGCATTCACATTAACCTTGTCAGCAAGAGCGGCACGGACCAGCTGCACGGCGAAGGCTACGAGTATGTCGAGAACACCGCCCTCGACGCGAATATCTTCACCGCTCTTCCCGGCAGCAAGAAACAGGTTTTGCATTACAACCAATACGGATTTAACCTGGGCGGTCCGGTTGTGATCCCCAAGCTGTACAACGGCCGAAACAAGACCTTCTTCTTTGGCTCCTACGAGAAACTGCACCAGATCGGCCAGGGATCGAGCATCGTTTCCGTTCTTACGCCCGATATGGAAGCCGGGAACTTTGGCGCGCTGTGCTCAAGTTTCGCAAGCAACGGCTCTTGCGCGCCGGGGAGCGGAACCCAAATCTACGACCCGACCACGGGTGACTTTTATCCGAATAACCAGATTCCAGCGGCTGAATTGAGCACCCCGGCCGCCGCCATCGCCACGGCGTACGAGGGTTACATGGTCCCCCCGAACACCAATCTGACGGGCACCTCGAGCAATCTGGACAACACCTATCCGAGCGATCTCATCATCCAACAATCCATCGATCGAGTGGACGAAAACATCGGCGAGAAGGTCAAGCTCTACTTTCGCTACTATTTGCAGAACCTGACCTTCGTCAACGGCAGCAACTTTGCGGCCAACGCTTCGAATGGACCGACTAACAGCCGGAATTATGCATTTGGCTATACCCACCTCATCAATTCCAACCTGGTCAACGACTTTCACTTCGGGGTGAACAAACTGATTGCGGAAAACCTTAACTATTGGTACACCGCGGGTCTGGACAGCGCTGGCACCAAACTGGGCATTCCTGGTTTCACGGCCGACACAACATATCACAATCCCGGCGTTCCGGTGATCAGCATCTCAAACTTCACAGGTGTAGGCAACGCGGGCAGCAACTGGTTTCAGGACGATCGCGCCTATGACCTCTATGACCAATTGAGCTACACCCATGGACGGCACGCCATCATGGTCGGCGTTGAGCTCCGGCGCTTGACTCTGGGCCGGGAAGCCACCAACGACCCATTGGGCCTAATCAATTTCACCGCGACCTCGTGTACTCCAAACGCGCTTACAGGCGATTGCTCCGGACCGCTGACCAGCACCGGATACGCGGCGGCGGACTTCGTGCTCGGCTACGGCAACAACGATATCACGCCGATCGACACCATCAAGGGCTCGGTGGGCGAGTGGCGCGATGGCTTTTTTGCCCTGGATAACTGGCAGATAAGCCCCAAGATCACTCTCAACTACGGCTTACGCTACGATCTGCCCATCTCGCCTTACAGCCTGAACGGCTACGGCCGCGAGCTGAACGCTACCCAAACCGCCTTGGTGCCGGCCACCACGGCCACATCAGGCGCCACCTACACGCCCACGCCGGGATACAAGTTTACTCCCACGCAGACCGACAACGTTGGACCGCGCTTGGGGATCGATTATCGCTTGACGAACAAGGACGTGATTCGCGCCGGGATGGGTTTCTATTACAACCCCAACCAGTTGAACACTTATACGCTGCTTACCTCGAACTATCCCTTTGCCGCGGCGGAGAGCTATACCACGGCGCCATCCAACCAGCTCACCTTCGAAAATCCGACACCGGGAGCAGGAACGGCAGCTAAGGTCGCGGGCACGCCCGGCACTTACGTTACTGCTTATTCGCCAGAGGCGAATATGAAGAC
>JASHTU010000462.1 GCA_030040395.1 Acidobacteriaceae bacterium | reverse complement strand
GCCAACAATCAACGGCGCTGACGTCGCCGCAGCGAGTTCATGGTATTGCGCGAAGTTCCCCGGCATGAGCATATCTTCGATCCACATCGGCTTGTAAGGTTCAAGCGCATGTGCGATACGGATTGCGGCCGTAAGATTCCACTGAGCATGGCACTCGATGGCAATCTCAATATCGTCTCCAAAGTCGTCGCGCAATTTCTTCACGGGGACGAGAGCCTCGTCGATATCCTGCCAAGTGATGTACTCGTTCCGGTTGCGCGCAGCAGCGCCGTCAAACGGCCAGATTTTGATGCCGCGAATACCGCGCGTATCGATCAGCTCATGCATGATCTTTTCGGGTTCTTTGTTGAAATCGTATTTATAGGGGAAGCAGGTATTGTAGAGGCGCACCTGCGGGTTGGCTTTGCCGCCAATCAGTCTGTAGACAGGCGCGTGCAACGATTTGCCGAGCAAGTCCCACAAAGCAAGGTCAAGCGCGCTGAGAACCCGCATCTCGGCGCCGCCGGCGATCTGAAAGTCGAAGGTGCGATAGAGATCGGCCCAAATGCGCTCGATGTCGCGCGGGTCCTTGCCAATCAACGATGGGGCAATGCTATGAATCATTGCGGCCTCTACCGGATTGCGCGGATAAGTTTCTCCGACGCCAAAAATGCCGGCGTCGGTTTCGACCTTCAACCAGGTCCAATGAGGCCAGAATGGAGCATCATCGCGGGTCTTCCAGTAAACCGTCTCAACGCGCCTGATTTTCATTGGCGGCATTGCTTCTGCGAATGAGGAGTATGCGGCGGCAAGCGGTGACGCGAGCAGGCTGGATATAAAGGCCCTTCGAGTAATATTCATGGCCCGAATTATAGGCACGCCACCGGATCAGGGCAAAGACGCTTTACGGCCCTCGCGGCGCTGCGCCCAACGACCTCCCGCGCCATCGCCGTCGCGCCGACCACGCTCCGGTCCTCCTGTGAATTCAGCTTTTCCAATTCTCGGTATCGAGAATCCCGGGAATTGCCGGCCGGCGGCGGGCGTAACTTGCTGCTTTCCCGGGTCTCAGAATCGCGACCTGGGGCGCCCCTGGGATGTGATTGGTCTGCCTGCTTGGGATACGGGCCATGTGCGGAACCGCACGGCGTTTCAGAGAGACACAGTTGGGGATCGGCCGCGATTCAAGGGCGGTTATCCATATGGTGGATCGGAGAAACGGACGTTTCTCAACACTCGCCGACAACCCTGGAGCCGCACTTGGCGGGTCCCGGCGGATGGCGCAACCTAACTGCACTCGCCGGGCCACCGTCTTGCATCGAAGCGGGAGGCTTGCAATCATGGACGCATGCAAACTGTCTTCGAGGCGGCGGGTGGTATGGACGGCCTGCGCCGTCTTGCCGACGCCTGGCATCGTCGGGTGATGGCCGACGAGGTGGTCGCCCATGCGTTCAGCCACGGCTTTCACCCCCAGCATGTCGAGCGACTCGCCGCTTACTGGGCCGAGGCGCTCGGTGGCCCGACCACGTATTCCGACACCTATGGTGACGAGACCACCGTCGTCAAGATACACAGCGGGAACGGGGAACACGATGAAATGGATCGGCGCGCAATTGTCTGCTTCGACCAGGCTCTGGCCGATGTCGGACTAGCCAACGATGGCGCTTTGCGGCCGGTGCTGCACGACTATTTCGCCTGGGCGACCACGACAACGATGTCCCGCTACCACCATTCCGCCGACGATGTGCCACACGGCCTCAGTATCCCACGCTGGTCATGGGACGGACTCCAGGTGTAAGGCTCCACGGTTGGCTGCCGGTATGGGCCCCGACTTCGAACCGTCTCGATAACCATTGCGGCTGAACCACCCTGCCAGCCGAAGGTATAGTTCCGCCGTGACGCCGCAGGCTTCGGGAGCCTCCTTGACCCCAGGCCGGCGGCAGGAGGCAAGATTCCCGGCGCGATACCGGACATTTCGAGGAGTGATCCTGGAGAGAATCTGTAACAAACAGAAAATAGTGCTGTTATCGAGGATCTTCTTCTACAGAACGCATTGGCTGCAAGATTCTGGCTGGGCTCGACTCCTCGGCCAAGCAGGGTGAAAGCGGCTATCAACACTGTCGCGGCCTCAGCACGGCCACCGCGTCGGGGGCACGTCGGGCTTTTGATCGGCAAGTAACTGACACAATAGACGGTTATGCTCCCGGGCCGCCGCACACGGAGGGGGTTTCATGCGGGGCACGTCCCCTTCCTCCTGTCTGATACAGGGGCGCGCTGATTACGTTAGTAGTGACCAAATTTTTCGTTTACCCAATTTGTCCCGTTCCGTGCTAGAGTTTTAAAATCCTGGCGAATTCTCGTGTCTCCCCCTCGATGGACAGGAGTCGGAAACCCTTTCTGGGGCTGCCATTGGATTGGGAGCCGCATCCTTTAACAGTCATTGAGGAGGAAGCAGCAGCAAGACTATAGATATCGCATGGTTTGTTTATGAGCGTTTTGGCAATTCCGCAAGCGTTCGCGATCAACATCGCTGGCCAGTGCGATCGCGGAAAGGTTCGCAAAGAAAACCAAGATATGGTCCGTCACACCAGCGCGCCTCTCGGCGATCTGCTGATTGTTGCGGAAGGCATCGGCGGCAGCGAAGCATCCCGGCTGGCAGTAGACGCCATCTCGTCTTGCTTCGAGCATGTGCCGGCATGTTTCCCACCGGAGATTGTGATTGACGAAGCCATACGCCAAGCGAACGCGGTGATCGCAGAAGCGGCTGCGAAGCCGGACTCCCCGGATAGCCTGATGGCCGCCAAAGTGCTTGTCGCACTGCTGCGCACGGACGCCAAGCCCCCGCATGCACCCATGCAGACGATCATCGGCCATGTGGGCGACAGCCGCGCGTACCTGGTCCACAACCAGAAGCTCACACGGCTCACCGGCGACCATTCCACGGTGCAGGACCTAGCCGACAGTAAGCAGATAACGCCGAAAGGGGCGGAAGAGCATCCGGATGGATCGATGCCGGAGTGGCGCCTGGGACAGGAGTTCAGAGTGCGGGTGGAAATGCACGAGGCCACGCTCGAAGACGGCGACACGCTCGTGCTTTGCTCCGACGGTCTTTGGGGCTATGTTCCGGAGCAGGAAATTGAACGCATATTGGCGGATGGGGCTCGCAGCGTGGATGAAGCTTCCCGTGCACTGCTGAATCTGGCCCTCGACGCAGGTGGCTACGATAATGTGGCGATTGAGATTGCGCGTTTGACCCAGAGCAGTGATTCGCCGGCGGCAACTCCTTGCCCAGTCGAACCTCAAACCGAGACACGGCCGGAGATTGAGCCTGTGTGCGAGTTTGAGCCCGGATCCGATACGTCTCCGTCCGACGGGCCCATTTCACAGCTAATTCTGGACGAGGTCGGGTCTGTGGCGGGGATTCCGTCACCGAAAAGGAAAAATGTGTTAGGTCTTATTCGAAGTCTCGGAAAACGCACTTCAAACAACGCGCCGTCCTCAACCTTTTCACTCTTGGGGCGTCCGGAGGAGGACGCCATGGTGGAGAAACCGGTAACGGCAGAACCGGCGGCTCCCTCCCAAGAGGTTTTCGTCGAAAAACCAGCCGCGACAGAACCGGCGGCTCCTTCCAGGGATGCGATGGTCGAGAAACCAGCCGAAGCAGAATCGGCCGCTCCCCCGGTCCCGGGCGTTCAACCGACCGTCTCCTGGGCGACACCGGAGCCAATCGCGTACGGAACCAGGCTGAGCTCCCTCCAGCTCAACGCCACAGCCTCTGTCGAAGGAAAATTCGTCTACACACCGGGCCCGGGCTATGTATTGCCGGCGGGAACGCACACGCTGTGGGTGACATTCCATGCGGCCGACTCGCCGGAAGACAATCCGGTGCTGGACTCGGTTTCTATCACTGTCTCGAGAGCTACGCCCTCCATCCAGTGGCCCGCTCCTTCCAATGTGCCGCCTGGCGTCGAACTTGGCGCGGCTCAGCTCAATGCCTCGGTTTCTGTTCCGGGCACATTTGAGTATTCTCCAGCGGCCGGCGAGATGCTTCCGGAGGGGACGCACACGCTTTCGGTCACCTTCATTCCGACGGACAAGGCCAACTACACAACGGCGCAGGCCACCGTCTCGATTAAGGCGGCCAAGACCGTCCCGATGATCGATTGGACGTCTCCAGATCCAATCTCCTTTGGTGCGCCGCTGGGCCCCGCCGAACTCAACGCTTCAGCCTCGGTTCCGGGCACGTTTGAGTACTCCCCGGCGGCCGGCGAGATTCTTTCGGCTGGATCGCATACACTGTCGGTGACCTTCACTCCCAGTGACAGAGTGGAATACGACTCAGCGGTAGCGACCGTGCCGCTCACCGTGACCCGGACAACGCCGGCCCTTGCGTGGCCCGCCCCGGAAAGAATCACGTACGGCGCCGCACTGAGCGACACGCAGTTGAACGCAACCGCATCGGCGCCTGGATCCTTCCTCTACAAACCCGGCCCGGGGGAGGTGCTTGCCGCAGGCGAACACACGCCCTATCTAGTCTTCACGCCGGAGAATCTGAATGATTACACTCCGGCAGCGGCCGCCGTTCGCCTAAGCGTCGATAAGGCAACTCCGGCTATCAATTGGCCTGCGCCTGAGCCGATCAATAGCGCCACACCGCTCGGCTCGGCCCAGCTCAACGCCAGCGCTTCAGTCCCGGGAACGTTTACCTACCATCCGGCGGCGGGCGAACGACTTGAGCCCGGAGCCCGCACGCTTTCGGTAACCTTCACTCCTGCCGACTGCGTGAATTACACCCAGGCGCAGGCCACGGTATCGATAGCGGTAACCCCAATCGTGCCCCCAGAGATTACATGGCTGCGCCCTGCCTCGATTTTTTATGGAACGGCTCTCGGCGATGAGCAGTTAAGCGCCAGCTCCTCCGTGCCTGGTTCGTTTCTCTACACTCCGGGGGCCAGCGACGTGTTGCCGCCGGGCGAGCACAGACTCTCGGTCTTCTTCACTCCAGAGGATCGGGAGAAGTACGCCAAAGTGCAGGCCGCCGTGACGCTGATCGTGGAGGGGCTGCCGAATGTTGACTTGTTGCTCAAGGCGGCGTCGCAGACGCTGCCGGCTTCCGGCGCCGCTGCTCGGCTTGCCCCGGCCGGCGACGCAGAACTATGGGTTGCAGGAGAGGATGATCGAGTTACGCAGAGTGCTCCGGCCGGCGACGCAGAACCATGGGTTGCAGGAGAGGACGATCGACTTACGCAGAGTGCCCCGGCCGGCGACGCAGAACCATGGGTTGCGGGAGAGGACGATCGAGTTACGCAGAGTGCTCAACGCGAAACTCGCACTTATAAAGGCGCCATTTACGAGAAGGGAGACGACGGCCAATGGCATCTCCAGAAGAAATGACCTCGTTGCTACCTGAAATGCTTCCGGCGGATTTCAGCGATTGGGATGGCGAAGAGTCTCCCACGGCTGGGCCTGTTGGTGAATGGGAAGCAAGGTTAGCCGCTCGATCCTCGGGCAAGAATCCAAAACCGCCAGGGCAATCCGCTGAGCGCGCAGCAATCTCGCCGCCCGTGGTGGAGAAGCTGCGCGCTTCAGGCTCAGCCCCGTCCGCAGCAGTCTCAATTGACCAGCAAATGTTGAAGAGCGAGTTGGTGAATGGACCGCCAAGCCGTGCATCGCGTACACCAGCGTCCAGACTTACGGCGGATGAAGCTCCCGCGCAGCTGAGGCGATTAAACGCCGCCACAGCGGATGGAACGCGTAACTCATCCGCACGCACCGCAACAATGAAACCTGAAGCTGAAAAGGCTCTCTACGCGCCGTTCGCATCGAAGAAAGGCGCAATTGCAGAAGAGCAGAAGACACCGGGAAATCCAGCAAAAAGCAAATGGATGGCCGTTGGCGCTGCTGGCGCCTGTTCGATTCTGCTTCCTCTCCTCTTGATCGCGCGCTTCCATCCTGGCGCAAAGGTCGTGGCGAAGCAGTCTGTTGGGCCGCTTCCAGCGACAAGCAATATTGAGCTGCGGACGGACGCGCCGGAGCCATCGGCCGGTGAACCGTTAAACCAAGTCGAGCCGCCGGCGACAACGGAAAGGCAAGAGATAGCGGATCGCCAGCCGGCCAGCGATGAGAGGGGAGCGAACTCGACGAAGGTGCGGGCGGAAATGATGCACGATCAACTCATTGCGCCAACGCGGATTCCGCAGGGCGCGAAGAAGCCAGTGACGGTTGATGAACCTCCTCCCGCGAATCTTGGCGTAGCCGTTTTGGCTGGTCTTGGCGGCAGTGCCGCGAATAACAGAATCTTCGATGGACACAGACGGCCCGTCGTTGCACCTGCGCCTTTCAAACCGATTACTATTTCATCGGGCGTCGCGGTTGGAATGTTGATTGAGACAACACCGCCCGTTTATCCGCCCATTGCGAAAGTGGCCCGCGTGTCGGGCACGGTGGAGCTGCAGGCCATTATTTCCAAGTCCGGAATGATTAGGGATTTGCACGTTGTGAGCGGACCGCCCATGTTGCAGCAGGCCGCCGTCGATGCCGTGCAGACCTGGCGCTACAGACCATACAAGCTCAACAACCAGCCGGTAGAGATTGAAACAACGATCGACGTCAACTTCGTGCTGGAAAGATGATGCGGCTCTTGATTATGTTGGGTTTCTTCAGCGTGCTTTGCGGACCGTTTTGTAACCACACCAGCAAACCAGCGTCAGGATAGCAAGCCAGCGTCAGGATTCAGATGTCGAGGTTCTTGACGTCGAGAGCATTGTCCTCGATGAACTTGCGGCGCGACTCGACGTCCTCGCCCATGAGAGTGGTGAAAATGGCGTCGGTCTCGGCCAGATCTTCTAGCTTGACGCGGAGCAAGGTGCGCCGCTCGGGGTCCATGGTGGTTTCCCAAAGCTGCGTGGAAGTCATTTCGCCCAAACCTTTATAGCGCTGCACCTGGTAATCCTTCTTACCCTGCTCGACGATGTAGGCGAACAGGTCGCGGGCGGTCTGCTTTTCCACCGGCTCGCGGAGCGCGCGGGTGCGGCCCCCGGCCTTGGTTTCGGCGCGCGCCTCGACGCTGCCGGGCGAAGGAGCGCCCGCGGCGTCGGGTTCTTCTTCATCCGGAGTTGCCTCCGCGGCCGGCGCGGCCTTGGCGGCGTACTCGATGAGAAAAGGCGGCTCGAGAAAATCCTTGATCTGGACGTATTTCGACATCATCTGCCGGAACTCGGGGCTCGACGCCAGCGTCCAGTCGATGCGCCGTTCCTGCCCCTGCGCATCCTTGAAGCAAACGCACCAGGTCTGGTGCTCCTCGTCCTCCACCGGGTCGCTGACCTTGATTTGAAACTCGCCGGCCATCTCCTCGAGTTGCGCGTGCAGGGCGGCGAGTTTTTCCGGGACTTCATTGCCGGATTTGGAGGCGAAGTCGGCGCGGTGCGTGAGCTCGGCGCGGGCCAACAACTCGGTCAGCTTTTCGTTACGGATGCGTTTGTCGACTTTTTCCACGAAGCCCAGGTACTCGTTGAGCGTGCTCATGAAGCGGGTGAGGTCGGCCCCTTCAATGCGGCTGGCGTTTTCGCCGTGGCGGACGATCATGCCTTCGGCGGCGCGCTTGACCATGACCTTGACGAATTCGCGATCGTCCTTGATGTACTGCTCAAAGCGGCCCTTCTTGATCTTGTAAAGCGGAGGCTGCGCGATATAGACGTGGTCGCGCTTGATGAGCTCGGTCATGTGGCGGAAGAAAAAGGTCAACAGCAGGGTGCGGATGTGCGAGCCGTCCACATCGGCGTCAGTCATGAGGATGATTTTGCCGTAGCGGATTTTGGCGGCGTCGAAGTCCTCCTTGCCGATTCCCGTGCCCAGCGCGGTGATCATGGCGCGAATCTCTTCGTGGCCAAGCATCTTGTCGTAACGGGCCTTCTCCACATTCAGGATTTTGCCCTTGAGCGGCAAAATGGCCTGGAAGCGGCGGTCGCGGCCCTGCTTGGCAGTGCCGCCCGCAGACTCACCCTCGACCAGATAGAGTTCGCAACGGTCGGGGTTGCGCTCGCTGCAGTCGGCCAGTTTGCCGGGTAGGCCGCCGCCGTCGAGCGCGCCCTTGCGCCGGGTGAGGTCGCGGGCTTTGCGGGCCGCCTCGCGAGCGCGCGCGGCTTCCACGGCTTTGTTGATAATGCGCCTGGCCACCGGCGGGTTCTGCTCCAGGAACATGCCCAGCCGCTCGTTGACGAAAGCCTGCACCGTGCCGGCGATGTCGGAGTTCAGCTTGCCCTTGGTCTGGCCTTCGAACTGCGGCTGGGGCAGCTTGACGCTGACCACGGCCACCAGGCCCTCGCGCACATCGTCGCCGCTCAGGTTCTCCTTCATGTCTTTGAAGAGGCCCATCTGCTGGCCGATGAAGTTGATGGTGCGGGTGAGCGAAGTGCGGAAACCGGAAAGGTGCGTGCCGCCGTCCACGGTGTTGATGTTGTTGGCGAAGCT